>JADGOT010000136.1 GCA_017882805.1 Glaciihabitans sp.
GCACGCGTGAGGGCAACGACCTCATCGGTGAAATGGAAGAGGCCGGCGTCTTCGACAAGACCGCGCTCGTCTTCGGCCAGATGGATGAGCCACCGGGAACTCGTCTTCGCGTCGCCCTCTCCGCGCTGACCATGGCGGAGTACTTCCGCGACGTGCAGAACCAGGACGTGCTGCTGTTCATCGACAACATCTTCCGGTTTACCCAGGCCGGCTCTGAGGTTTCGACCCTGCTCGGACGGATGCCGTCTGCCGTTGGTTACCAGCCGAACCTCGCGGATGAGATGGGTGTGCTCCAGGAGCGCATCACCTCGACCCGTGGTCACTCGATCACCTCGCTGCAGGCGATCTACGTGCCCGCCGATGACTACACCGACCCGGCGCCGGCAACGACCTTTGCCCACCTCGATGCCACCACCGAGCTCTCCCGTGATCTCGCGTCGCAGGGTCTCTACCCGGCCATCGATCCGCTGACCTCGACCAGCCGCATCCTCGACCCCCGCTACCTGGGTGCCGACCACTACCGCGTCGCGACCGCCGTCAAAGCGATCCTGCAGAAGAACAAGGAACTGCAGGAGATCATCGCGATCCTGGGTCTCGACGAACTGAGCGAGGAAGACCGCACCACGGTCAACCGCGCTCGTCGCATCCAGCAGTTCCTCTCCCAGAACACCTACATGGCGAAGAAGTTCACGGGCGTGGAGGGCTCGACGGTTCCGTTGAAAGACACCATCGAGTCGTTCGATGCGATCGCCAAGGGCGAGTTCGACCACGTGGCGACCCAGGCGTTCTTCAACGTCGGTGCGATCAGCGATGTCGAAGAGCAGTGGGCGAAGATCCAGAAGGAGAACGGCTAGCAATGGCTGACCTTGCGCAGTCAAACGGCGAGGGTCCCGGCGAGCATGAGCTGGCGGTGAGTATCGTCTCGGCCGACCAGGAGGTGTGGTCGGGAATCGCCAAGCAGATCATCGCCAAGACCACGGTGGGTGAGATTGGTATTCTCGCCGGCCACGAGCCCGTGCTCGCGATTCTGGCCGAAGGTCAGGTTCGCGTGACGCTCGCGTCGGGCGAGGTCATCACGGCGCAGGCCGATGACGGTTTCCTCTCGGTCGATCACAACCGCGTCACTGTGGTCGCCCGCGCCGCCGCTCTCGTCTAGTACGCCTCACTCGGCGTGCTGATCCTGCTGCCGCCGTCCGAGACCAAGCGAGATGGTGGACGAGAAGGCAGTTCACTCGAACTGACCGCGCTGTCGTTTCCTGAGCTGACTAGTCAGCGCAAGGCCGCGCTCGCGAGCCTGCGCACGATTTCCCGCAGTGTTGCCGCATCGACAACCGCGCTCAGCCTCGGTCCAACCCAGCGTTTCGAGATCGACCGGAATCGGGCCATCTCGACCTCCCCAACGATGCCAGCAATCGAGCGATACACGGGCGTGCTCTACGACGCAATCGAGGTCGAGTCTCTGGACGAACAGTCGCGTGCGTTTCTTAGGAGTGCGGTTGTCATCCATTCTGCGCTGTTCGGGCTCATCCGCGCCGACGATCCCGTTCCCGCCTATCGCTTCTCGCATGACAGCCGCCTGTCTGGCCATTCGCTGACCAGGCTCTGGCGGGATGCGAATGCCGGTGTCCTTGGGACGATAACCGGTCTGGTTCTCGACCTGCGCTCGGAGTCCTACGTGCACCTCGGCCCGGCCGAGGGGAGTGTGTTCCTGCGCGTCGTGTCGAGGGATGACCGGGGTACAAAGCGCGCGCTGAACCACTTCAACAAGCACGGCAAGGGGGAGCTGGTGCGCGCGATGGCTCGCGCGGGGCGTGACTTCGACTCGGTCGAGGAACTTGTCGCCTGGGCACGAGCCGCGGGTATTCGGCTGGAGCCCGGGGCGCCCGGCGAGCTGGACCTGGTCGTTTAGCGCAGGCCGCTAGAGTGTGGCAATGGACTACGGCTCGGGTAATGGCAGTGGCGCGGCGCTCGCGATCTTCTTGACGCTCTACGCGGTTGCGCTCGGAATCGGGATCGTATTCGCCATCGCGATCTACATTGTGAGCGGAATCGCCTTCATGAAGCTCTTCCGCAAGGTTGGTGTGGAACCGTGGGCTGCGTGGGTGCCGTTCTTCAATAACTGGCGCCTCCTCGAGGTCGGCGGCCAGGAGGGCTGGTTTGCGGTGCTCTCGATCGTCCCGATCGGAAACTACGTTTCCGCGGTGTTCATTGCTATCGCGGGGCACAAGATCGGGAGGGCGTTTCGTAAGGACGGCGCATGGACCGTGCTCTTCATCTTCCTGCCGTTCGTCTGGGCCTGGTTGCTCGCGAACGATCCCGCACCATACGAGCCACAGAATATGGCTCTGAGCGGATGGAAGCCCCCGCTCGCCGGCTTCGGGTCGGCTCGCGGCCCGTACGTTCCGCCGCAGCCGGTGCCGCCAGCGGCCCCGAGCGTCTAGCTCGCCCGCCAGCACCCCGTTACGTGGTCATCGACCATGCCTGCGGACTGCATGAGCGCGTACATGGTCGTCGGCCCGACGAACCCGAAGCCCAGTTTGCGCAGGGTCTTGCTCATAGCGATTGACTCATCGGTTACTGCGGGGACCTGCGCGAACGATGTTGGACTGTGCTTTCGAGGTTTCGGGGCAAATGACCACATCAGCTGATCGAGCGCTCCGGGAGAGCCTTGGGTCAGTTCGAGCGTAACTCGCGCGTTTTTGATTGTGGAGAGCACCTTCGCCCGGTTGCGGATGATTCCGGCGTTGCTCATCGCCGCTTCGATCTCATCGTCATTCATTGCGGCGACTCGATGCGGATCGAAACCGTGAAACACCTTTCGGAACTCGGGCCGTTTGCGCAGGATCGTGATCCACGAAAGCCCGGCTTGGAATCCTTCGAGACACATCTTCTCGAACAGGGGTTGGTCGCCGTGTAGCGGCGAGCCCCACTCCTCGTCGTGATAGCGCAGGTATTCGGGATCGGATGCCGACCAGCGACAGCGGGCACGGCCATCTTCACCGACCACTACATCGCTCACACGACGACCTCAATGCCCTCGTGCTCGAGCAGCCAGATCTTGGTTGGAATGCCATTGCCGCCGCTGTATCCCGTGATTTTGTTGTTACTCGCGAGCACGCGGTGGCACGGAATGATGATCGGGATGGGGTTAGCACCAACCGCGCCACCGACCGCGCGCCCGGCGGTGGCGCGACCGCTGAGGATGCCGAGCTCCCCATAGCTGCGCACCTCGCCCCACTCGATGTCGGCCAGCTGGGTCCAGATGGACTCCTGGAATTCGGTGCCGCGCGGAGCAACTGGCAACTCGAAAGAGTGTCGCGTGCCGCGGAAGTATTCGCTGAGCTGCTTCGCTGCGAGATCGAGGAGTGTCGACGAATTCTCGTCAAGTTCGTCGTAGGGGAGGGAGCCTGCTCGTTCGATCGACAAGGAGGTAATGGCATTGCCGTTGCTGGTGATTTCGATTCGACCAATCGGAGAATCGATTCGCTTGAGATGCACCGGGGGAGCGGCGGCATTGGAAGGACTGAACATTCCCCCACTGTATCCAGCAGGGCAGACACGATCTGGCGGATAACGGACATGGGGCAGTGCGAGCTACCTGGTCGCGTGGTGGAGGATTGGAGAGTGCCAGACATCCAGTATCGAAACGTCGGACCATCCGGATTGCGCGTCGGAACGGTTGGCCTCGGTTGTAACAACTTCGGCCGTCCGAAAACTGCGAGCGAATCGCAGAAGGGCACGAACGCGGTGATCGCTGCCGCGCTCGATGCGGGGATCACGCTGTTCGACACCGCCGATATCTACGGCGGCACACGCGGACTCAGCGAGACGCTCATGGGCAACGCGCTTCAGGGGCACCGAGACGAGATCGTGCTCGCGACAAAGTTCGGCATGGACATGGAGGGTGTGAACGGGCCGGACTGGGGTGCCCGTGGTTCGCGGCGCTACATCCGTATCGCCGTGGAGTCGTCGCTCAGACGTCTGCAGACCGACTGGATCGACCTGTACCAGTTGCACCAGCCGGACCCACTGACGCCGATGGATGAGACGCTCGCGGCGCTCGATGAACTAATCCAGGAGGGCAAGGTGCGCTACATCGGCTCCTCCAACCTGAGCGGCTGGCAGATCGCGGACGCCGAATACCGGGCGCAGCGTGGCGCGCATCCGAAATTCATCTCGGCGCAGAACGAGTACAGCCTGATCGAACGCGGAGTTGAGGCCGAAGTGCTTCCCGCAGTGAACGCCTACGGGCTTGGCTTCCTGCCGTTCTTCCCACTCTTCCAGGGCGTATTCACCGGCAAGTACACGCGATCGGGTGGAGGCGCTCCGGATGGCCGGCTGACCGTGCTTCGGCCGGAGCTTCTCCAGCGAGTGAACTGGGAGGCAATGGAGCACTATCAGGCCTTCTGCGACGAACGCAAAATCACGATGCTCGAGGCCACGTTCGGTTGGTTCCTGAGCCAGCCCGGGGTCAGCAGCATCATCGCAGGCGCGACCAAGCCCGAGCAGGTCACGCAAAACGCGGCTGCGGGTGCAGCGTGGACGCCCACCCCGGACGAGGCATCAGCTATCTCCGCGTTCTTTCCGCGCTGACCGAATTACTCCGTGGGGAGTATTGCGGAGTGAGTACTCACTCATTTAGTGTCGACGCGTGACCAGAGTCGATGAGCCGACCCGGATGCGCGCCAAGCCCATGTCTGTCGACGAGCGGCGCGCGATGATCGTCGATGCAGTCATCCCACTTCTGATCGAGCATGGCCGCGAGGTCAGTACGCGCCAGATCGCGGATGCGGCAGACATCGCAGAGGGCACCATCTTTAGGGTCTTCGCTGACAAGGACGAACTCTTCGCCGCAGCCGTCGACAAGTTTCTCGACCCCACGGCCGCGAATCGGTCCCTGCGGGCGATCGACCCGGAAGCCTCGATCGAAGCCAAGATCAACGACATCCTGTTCCTGCTTCGCAGCAGGATGACGGGAATCTTCGGGATCATGCACGCGGTCGGCATGTCCGGGCCGCCGCCGCGCAACCGCGAGCGCGAGGCCGACACCTTCGTCGATGTCATCGCCGACGTGCTCGGGCCTGACCTCGCGGAGCTCAGCGTCCCGGCCGATCGTGTCGCCAGCTTCGTGCGCCTTGTCGCCTTTGCGTCGGCCATCCCACACTTCAACGCGGGTCACGAAATCTCCACCGCAGACCTCGCACACCTCATCACCAACGGAATCGCCGGACGCCCGGCGGAAGGGGGAAGCTCGCATGCTTCTTAGACTGCTTCGGCACTACCTCAGGCCGCACTGGAAGCTCCTCGTCGGAGTCCTTATCTTTCAACTCGCCCAGTCGATCGCGGCGCTGTTCCTGCCAGCGCTTAACGCCAACATCATCAACGACGGCGTACTCAAAGGTGATACAAATTACATCCTTCGGTACGGCGGCATAATGCTACTCATCACGGTGGGCCAGGTCATCTGCTCGATCGTCGCGGTTTACTTCGGTGCAAAGGCCGCCATGGGTTTCGGCCGCGACCTGCGAGGGGCAATCTTCCACCGGGTGAGTGTCTTCTCCGAGCGGGAGGTGTCGAAGTTCGGTGCGCCCTCACTCATCACGCGCACGACCAACGATGTACAGCAGGTGCAAATCCTCGTACTCATGACCTGCACTCTGCTCGTATCTGCGCCCATCCTGGCCATCGGCGGTGTCATTGCCGCGCTGCAGCAGGATGTTGGTCTGTCGTGGATTCTTGCGATCGCCGTGCCTATGATGCTGATCGCAATCGGCTCGATCATCATTCGCGTCGTCCCGCAGTTCCGCGCACTCCAAAAGCGCATCGACACGGTCAACCGAGTGCTGCGTGAACAGCTCACCGGAATCCGCGTTGTTCGCGCTTTCGTACGCGAGAAAGTCGAAGTCGATCGCTTTGATCTGGCAAACAAGGATGTCACCGCGAGCGCTCTTCGAGCCGGCCGACTGTTTGCGCTTGTGTTCCCGCTAGTCATGTTGATCATGTTCTCCACCTCGGTGGCGGTGCAGTGGTTCGGTGCGTTCCGCATCAACGACGGCACACTGCAGATTGGAACCCTCAGCGCATTTCTCGCCTACATCATCCAAATCCTCACAGCGGTCATGATGGCGACGTTCATGGCGATCATGATCCCGAGAGCCGCCGTGTCCTCGGATCGCATCGCAGAGGTTCTCGCAACAGAGTCCAGCGTCGTGCCACCGCTTGCCCCGGTGACGACGCTACGCAGTGCGGGCACGGTCGAGTTCCGAGGAGTGAGCTTCGCCTACCCGGGCGCCGAGTCAGCCGTCCTAAAGAATCTGGACTTCACCGTTGCGCCCGGCACGACGACAGCCATCATCGGAAGTACCGGCGCTGGAAAGACCACGCTGATTAGCCTCATGCCACGCCTGTTCGACGTCACCGACGGCGAGGTGCTAGTCGACGGTGTTGACGTGCGAGACCTCGACCCCGACCTGCTCTGGAGTCGAATAGGGCTGGTGCCGCAGATCGGATACCTGTTCAGTGGCACGATTGCCTCGAATCTCCGTTACGGCAATCCGGATGCGAGTGATGACGACCTATGGACGGCCCTCGAAATCGCACAGGCAAAGGATTTCGTCAAGGAGACGCCCGACCAACTTGAGGCCACGGTTTCTCAGGGCGGCACCAACTTTTCCGGCGGGCAGCGGCAGAGGCTTGCCATAGCCAGGGCGCTCGTCAAGAAGTCAGAGATACTCGTTTTCGACGACTCGTTTTCCGCGCTCGATACGGCAACGGACGCCCGACTGCGCGCCGCCCTGACCAAACGGGCCCGCGGCACGACCAGGGTTGTTGTCGCGCAGCGAGTCTCTTCGATTCTTGATGCCGATCAGATTCTCGTGCTCGATCACGGCGAGATCGTCGGGCGCGGAACGCATGCGGAGTTGCTCGCCAGCAGCGAGACCTACGCAGAAATCGTGAACAGCCAGCTGAAGGCCGAGGAGGTCGCATGACCGACGCAACGAAAGCCGCCACGGCCGACACCCCCCGCAATATCCCTCGCCGCGGTCCGGGTGGCGGCGGTCCGTGGGGCGGCGCGGGAATGCCGGTCGAGAAGTCGAAGAACTTTGGACCGTCGGCTAGACGCCTGCTCGGGCGGATGCGGCCAGATCGGCCGGCCGTTGTCTTCGTCATCGCGCTTGCGGTGATCAGCACGATACTCAGCGTTCTTGGTCCGAAACTTCTCGGCAACGCCACCAACCTCATCGTGGGAGGTGCTATTTCGAAGGGCCTGCCGGCGGGGACTACGAAGGCGCAGGTGCTTGCCGGACTTCGCGCACAGGGCAAGACGTCGCAGGCCGACTTTCTGAAGAATGTGGAGCTGCATCCCGGGCACGGCATTGACTTCACTGCTCTGGGTGACCTGTTGCTGCTGGTGCTCGCGTTCTACGTGCTGTCATCCATCTTTGGCTGGGCGCAGGCGTATGTGCTCGCCGGAGTCACGCAGCGCACGATGTATCGGCTGCGCAGCGACGTGGAGAACAAAATCAATCGGCTTCCCCTCAGCTACGTCGACAAGAACACTCGTGGGGAGCTGCTCAGCCGCGTGACCAACGACATCGACAACATCGCGCAGAGCCTGCAGCAAACCATGTCGCAACTCATCTCGTCGGTACTGACGGTAATCGGGACGATCGTCCTGATGTTCACGATCTCCTGGGAGCTAGCGCTCCTGTCGCTCGTCACGGTGCCTCTCACCCTGCTCGTGACCACGCTGGTCGCCAAACGTTCCCAGAAGCGCTTCGTCGCACAGTGGAAGCACACCGGGGTGCTCAACGGTCAGATCGAGGAAGCCTTCACCGGGCACGCGCTCGTCAAGGTTTTCGGTCGGCAGAAAGAGGTGCAGGCGAAGTTTGACGCGAAGAACGAGGAGCTCTTCCAGGCGAGCTTTGGCGCACAATTCATCAGCGGAATAATCATGCCGTCAATGACCTTCGTCGGAAACCTGGTCTACGTTCTGGTTGCAGTTGTCGGCGGGCTGAAGGTCGCGACCGGCACGCTCAGTCTCGGCGACGTGCAAGCGTCCATCCAGTACACCCGGCAATTTGCGCAGCCGCTCGGGCAGCTCGGGTCGATGGCCAACCTGCTGCAGTCGGGTGTCGCATCGGCCGAGCGGGTGTTCGAATTGTTGGATGCGGAGGAGCAGTCCCCGGACTTCGAACCGGCTCAGTCGCCACGGTCGACCGACGGGCGCCTCGAATTTGAGAATGTCAAGTTCAGTTATGACCCCGCGACCCCGCTGATCGACGATGTGTCGCTCACCGCGGAGCCGGGACAGATGATCGCGATTGTCGGTCCAACCGGGGCAGGCAAGACCACGCTCGTCAACCTGATGATGCGCTTCTACGAGCTTGATGGCGGGCGGATCACACTCGATGGCGTCGACATTGCGAAGATGACGCGAGACGATCTCAGATCCAGAATGGGAATGGTGCTGCAAGACACCTGGCTATTCGGAGGCACGATTCGCGACAACATCGCCTACGGCAAGACCGGTGCAACCGAGCAAGACATCGTCGAAGCGGCAACCGCCGCATATGTCGACCGCTTTGTTCACGCGCTGCCGGACGGGTACGACACCGTGCTCGAGGATGACGCATCCAACGTCAGTGCGGGCGAGAAGCAACTCATCACGATCGCCCGCGCTTTCCTTGCGCGACCGAGCGTGCTGATTCTCGATGAGGCGACCAGCTCGGTCGATACGCGCACCGAGGTCCTCGTGCAGCAGGCAATGAAGGCGCTGCGAAAGGACCGCACCAGCTTCGTGATTGCACACCGCTTGTCGACCATTCGCGATGCCGACCTCATCCTCGTCATGGAGCACGGCTCGATCGTCGAGCAGGGTACCCACTCGCAGCTCCTCGCTGCCGACGGCGCATACGCACGGTTGTATGCCGCGCAGTTCGCGGCGCCGGTGGACGCCGAGAACTAATGGGCACAGCGCGGCGCCGGTGGACGCCGCTTAGCAATCGCAGGGGGAGGATGGGACCATGACTGAGAAAGCTGCGCGCTCGCGCGTCATCGAGTGGGAAGACCCCACGATCGGATCCTCACAGATTAAGGACATGACCGGGCTCGAGTACCTTCAGGCGATGATCGCGGGCAGCATCCCGCCGCCACCCATCGTGAACCTGATGGACATGACTCTCGTGTCAGCAGAGGTCGGCAAGGTCACCTTCACCTGCGAGCCGCACGAGTCGCAGTACAACCCGATCGGTACCGTGCACGGCGGTCTCGTGTGCACGCTGCTCGACTCGGTCGCCGGATGCGCCGTGCAGACGACCCTTCCGAAGGGTCAGGCGTACACGTCGCTCGAGATCAAGATCAACTACCTGCGACCCGTGCTCGCGACGACCGGAACATTGACCGCGGTGGGAACCGTGACCAAGCCCGGTCGCCGTGCCGCCTTCGCGGAAGGCACGGTGACCGACTCGGAGGGCCGCCTGATCGCGACGGCCAGCAGCACGTTGCTGATCTTCCCGATCGAGTAGTGCGGCGGATCCCGAAGAACTACTTCTGCAGGACCACCTGAAGCTCGAGGGTGATAGTCACGTCGTCGCCGAGCGTGAAGCCGCCGGCCTCGAGTGCCGTGTTCCAGCTGACGCCGAAGTCCTGGCGGTTGATCTTGGTTGTTGCGGTCGCGCCGGCGCGCACGTTGCCGTACGGGTCGTCGATCACTCCGCCGAGTTCGCCCTTGAGCGTGATCGGCAGGGTGACGCCGCGCAGAGTGAGGTCGCCGACGATCGTGAAGTCGTCGCCGTCGATCGTGATGTTCTCACCCGTTGCCTTGAAGAGCATGTGGGGGTGCTGCTCGACGAGGAAGAAATCGCTCGAACGTAGGTGGTTGTCACGAGCGGCCTGGCCGGTGTTGACAGACGAGACGTCGATGGATGCCTCGATGGTCGTGTCGCGGGGATCCTCAGCCGTGACGATAGTCACGTCGAAGTTTTCGAACTTTCCGCGGACCTTGCTGATCGCGAGATGACGCACCTGGAACGAGATCTCAGAGTGGACCGGCTCGATTTTCCAGATGCCGACGGTGTAATTGGGGTGAAGAAGCGTTTGAGTCATATAGCGTCAAAGCGTGCAGGGACCGGGGCTATTCCCAAAAATGGTGACATGTCACCAAAATCTTTGAAATTGGCCTAATGACCAACCAGCGGCCCCATGATCTTGGCCGCGACAGACGATCGCGAGGTCACTCGCTCCTCCACGTCGGCCGCCTCCATGGCGAGCATCCCGAGGTTCGCTCCGACGAAACGCAGGGGTTCGATCTCCCAATTGGGGGAGCGGTGGCCGACCCATGGCAAGCGAGTGAGCTCCGTTTCGCTGCCCAGGATCAAGTCGGTGAGCGTGCGACCGGCGATGTTAGTGGTCGAGAGGCCGTCGCCCACATAGCCGCCCGCGGTGGAGATGTGCGATTCCGAGTCGCGCGTCACGCCGGCGTGCCAGTCGCGAGGCACCCCAAGGGGGCCGCCCCAGCGGTGGGTAATGCGGGCATCCGATGCCTGTGGAAATAGCCGCACGAGCGCGGAGCGTAGGTGTGCGAAGACGCGGGGATCGCGGTCATATCCCGAACGGATGGCGCTGCCCCAGTGATAGCGTGCACCCCGGCCACCAAACGCGAACCGGTTGTCGGCCGTCCGCTGGCCGTAGATCAACAGGTGGCGGTAGTCGGTAAAGGTCTGACCGTGGGCGATGCCCATCTCGACCCAGAGTTCATCGGGGAGCGGTTCAGTCGCGATCATCAGCGAGTACAGGGGCAGCACTCGGCGATGGGTCTGGGACAGAGTCGCGCCGTAGCCTTCGAGAGCTACAACGATTTCGCCGGCGGAAACTGTGCCCGCGGCGGTGGTCACAGTGCCGGGCGACCACGCGGTTACTTCGGTCTGCTCGTAGATCGTGGCGCCGAGACTTTCCACGACCCTAGCCAGACCACGTACGAGTTTGGCCGGATGCACGCGCGCACAGTTCGGATCGAAGACCGATCCGTCGCGCCGCTCGAGCGGGTCGGCGCCGTACAGCGCCGCCTCGGCGACGTCGGCATCGGCAGCCCGCGCTTGCACGGCGCTGCCCGCGAACGCGATCGTGCCGCCCTTGACAAAATCGCAGTCGATTCCGTTTGCCGCGGTGACCGCACCAACCTCATCGACGGTCGAGATCATCGCCCGGCGCATGGCCAGCGCCGCCTCGAGTCCGTGCGCCTTTGCTAGGGAAGCGGTCGACCGAGGGAACAGGGCGCTGCACCATCCACCGTTTCGCCCCGATGCCCCGAACCCGGCAATCTCCTTTTCGAGCACTACGACGCGAAGATCGGGGGCAGCTTTCAGCAGGTAGTACGCCGTCCACAGTCCGGTGAGTCCGCCACCGACGATAGCGACGTCGGCAGTGACATCACCTGGGATGGCGGGCCGAGGAGTCAGGTCATCGGGAACAGAGTCGTGCCAGAAAGACAGACTCCTATAGTCCGGCCCGCCCTGCGTTTGTCGGAGCGTCAGAGTCTCGACCAGGCCTCGGTCAACACGTCGCGCAGGATTCCCTCGATCTCGTCGAACTCGGCCGGACCGATCGTGAGCGGGGGCGCGAGCTGCACGACGGGGTCGCCGCGGTCATCCGCACGGCAGTACAGGCCCGCATCGAACAGGGCCTTCGACAGGAATCCGCGCAGCAGGCGCTCGGACTCATCGTCGTCGAAGGTTTCCTTGGTCTTCTTGTCTTTGACCAGCTCGATTCCGAAGAAGTACCCGTCGCCGCGAACGTCTCCCACGATGGGCAGATCCATCAGGCGCTCGAGAGCCGCACGGAACAGTGGGGAGTTCTTCTGAACGTTCTCGTTGAGCTTCTCCTCCTCGAAGATGTCGAGGTTGGCGAGCGCGACCGCCGAGGAGACCGGATGACCGGCGAACGTATAACCGTGGTAAAACGCGGTCGAACCGTGCTTGAAGGGTTCGTAGATGCGCTCGCTGATAATGGTCGCCCCGATGGGCGAGTACCCGCTGGTCATGCCCTTCGCGCACGTAATCATGTCGGGCTGGAAACCGTAGGTCGTCGACGCGAAGAAGTTTCCGATCCGTCCGAAAGCCGTGATGACCTCATCGGCGACGAGCAGTACGTCGTATTGGTCGCAGATTTCTCGTACACGCTTGAAGTATCCGGGGGGAGGCGGGAAGCATCCGCCGCTGTTCTGCACGGGCTCGAGGAAGACTGCCGCGACGGTGTCGGCACCCTCGAACAGGATCATCTCCTCGATACGGTTTGCCGCCCACTGTCCGAACTGCTCGGGGGTACCCGAGAAGCCCGCCTCTTCCGCACGGTAGTAATTGGTATTCGGCACGCGGAAACCGCCGGGGGTGATCGGCTCGAACATTGCTTTCATTGCGGGGATGCCCGTGATCGCTAGCGCTCCCTGCGGAGTGCCGTGGTAGGCAACTGCGCGCGAGATCACCTTGTGCTTTGCGGGGCGACCCTGCAGCTTCCAGAAATACTTGGCGAGCTTGAATGCGGTCTCGACGGCCTCACCACCACCAGTGGAGAAGAACACGCGGTTGAGGTCCCCCGGAGCATAGGAGGCCAGACGGTCAGCGAGCTCAATCGCGGCAGGATGCGCGTACGACCAGATTGGGAAGAACGCGAGCTCCTCGGACTGCTTGGCGGCGACCTCGGCGAGGCGCTTGCGGCCGTGGCCGGCATTGACGACGAAGAGTCCCGAGAGGCCATCGAAGTACTTCTTGCCCTTCGAGTCCCAAATGTGGTGACCATCGCCCTTGACGATGATCGGGACGCCACCGCCCTCTTCCATCACGGACTGGCGGGAGAAATGCATCCAGAGGTGGTCCTTGGCCTTTTGCTGCAATTCAGCTTCGCTGAACTTGCTCGAACCCACATTTTTGGTTGCGGTCTCGGGAATTGCCTGCTCTGTCGTTGTCATGATTTGCCCTCGTTGCATCTGTTGAGCCCAGTTGTGATCTGCATCATCTGGTGCCCCAGTTATAGAACTGCTTTTGGAGTTTGAGATATACGAACGTCTCGGTGGATTGGACGCCCGGAATCTGCCGGATCTTCTTGTTGAGAAGCTCGATGAGGTCTTCGTCGTTCTCGCAGACGATTTCAGCGAGGATGTCGAAGCTGCCCGCGGTGAGAACGACGTAGTCGACCGCCGGAATACGTCCGAGCTCGTCGGCGACGAGGGTGGTGTCACCAGTGACGCGCAGCCCGATCATGGCCTGGCGGTAGAAACCGAGCTGCATCGGGTCGGTGACGGCCACGACCTGCATGACTCCGGCATCCGTCAGCTTTTGCACCCGTTGGCGCACGGCGGCCTCGCTGAGGCCGACGGCCTTGCCGATCTCGGCATATGATCGCCGCCCATCGCTCTGCAACTGCTCGATGATGGCCTTCGACACATCGTCGAGTTGAATCGGCTTTCCCAAGGAAACGGACCTGGGCTGCGCCGATCGGTTTGGAGGGCTCATGATCCGATTCTGTCAGCGACTTGGGTACCAGACAAGGGAATCCGCATCATTGTCAGTCATTTACCGCCGAAATCCGCAGCCGTGACCCTAGAGTGCACCGGCCTATCTCAGTACAGTTGTTGCTATGAGCGAGCGGACGATTCGAAACTTTATTAACGGCGAGTATGTGGAGGCAACGGCGGATTCGTCGTTCGAACTTCTCGACCCGGCGACCGAGGCGACCTACGGGTCGTCGCCGGTTTCATCAAAGAAAGACGTGGACACCGCATTCAAGGCCGCGGCCGACGCCTTCGAGATCTGGGGCGAGACCACGCCGGCAGAGCGTCAGCTCGCACTGTTCCGGATTGCAGATGCACTTGAGGCGCGTGCCGACGAATTCGCCGACGTCGAGTCGAAAGACACCGGCAAGCCGCGCGCGAACCTGGTTTCCGACGAGATTCTCGTATCGGTGGACCAGATCCGGTTCTTTGCTGGCGCGGCACGAAACTTGGACGGCAAGTCCGCCGGCGAATATATGAAGGACCACACCTCGTTTATCCGTCGCGAGCCGATCGGCGTGATCGGTCAGGTGACCCCCTGGAACTACCCGCTCAACATGGCCGTTTGGAAGATTGCCCCGGCCATCGCGGCGGGCAACACGACAGTGCTGAAGCCCAGCGACACGACGCCGTCGTCCACCCTGCTGCTCGCTGAGGTGTGCGCAGAGTTCCTGCCCAAGGGTGTGCTGAACGTGATCACGGGCGACCGCACTACTGGCGCGGCTATGATCGACCACCCCACGCCGCAGATGGTGTCAATCACCGGGTCGGTGCGCGCGGGTATGGAGGTCGCGAAGGCAGCATCCAGCGACCTCAAGCGCGTACACCTCGAGCTCGGCGGCAAGGCTCCGGTGATCGTCTTTGACGACGCGGATATCGAGGCGGCCGTTGCTGGTATCGGAACCGCTGGCTACTTCAACGCCGGGCAGGACTGTACTGCGGCGACTCGCGTGCTCGTTCATGCCAACGTGCACGACGAGTTCGTTGCCGAGATGGTCAAATGGGCAAAGGAGAACGCGAAGACGGGCGCACCGGATCGTGACGACATCCTGTTTGGACCGGTCAATAACGCGA
>JADGOT010000137.1 GCA_017882805.1 Glaciihabitans sp.
GCAGCGATTCGCTGTCGTCGACGGTCCGCAAATAGTGGATGCCCACCGCATCGGCGCCGCGCGCCACCGAGTGCCTCGGCGACGACCCGGTCGCGAGCAGCAACCGGTCAAAGTCCAGCGATCGTCCGTCCTTGAGCGCAACGGTGTGGGCTGCGACATCTAGCGCGACCACGGGATTGCCCGTGAGCATGTCGACCCGCTTGTCGCTGTACCACTGGGCAGGCTGCACGAAGATGGACTCTCGCTCGGCCTTACCCGTGAAGTACTCCTTCGAGAGCGGCGGTCTCAGGTAGGGCAGATGCGGCTCGCCCGCCACGATTTGGATGGTGCCCTCAAAGCCCTCGTTGCGAAGGGTCTCGGCGGCGGTCGCCCCCGCGAGACCGCCGCCGACGATGACAAACTTTTCCGCGTTCATCCGCGCTGCCTTTCCAAACCAAAGAACCGGGCTCGGAGTGATTCCGAGTGCTCGAGTTCGCCGAGAAACGCCGACGTCACGGTCGTGGCCCCCGCCGCCTTGCTTCCGCGCAGCGACACGCAGAGGTGTTCGGCCTCGAGCACGACTCCGACCCCGCGGGGAGAAACATTGGTATCGAGCCAGCGCGCGACCTGAATGGTCAGCCTCTCCTGCAATTGCAGGTCGCGCGCGAACAGCTCGACGACCCTCGCGAGCGTCGACAGGCCTGCGATCTTGTCGTCAGGGAGATAGCCAACGTGGGCGACCCCACGAAATGGCAGCAGGTGGTGCTCGCACAGAGACGAGAACGGAATGTCTCGAACCAGGACGAGTTCCGTGTATCCGTCTGAGTTGGGAAAGGGTATGAAATTGAATTCGACCGGGGTCAACAGTTCGCGAAGGCTTTCGACGACTCTGCGCGGTGTCTCGGCCAAGGCGCCCTGCGTCACGTCGCGACCGAGTGCAGATAGCAGTGCGGCGACCGCAACTTCGGCGTCGTGAGTGGTGTCGTGAAGGGACACGGCTGGCCCAACGGCGCGCAGGCTCATTTTGCTGTCCCAACGGCGCATCGTGCATCCTGCAAGGCGGCGTCCACCGTATCGGTCAGTTCTCGCCAGGAGTTCGTGAATTTCTCGATGCCCTCGTGCTCGAGAGTGGCGGTGACCTCGTCGAAGTCGACGCCGACCCGTGCGAGCGAATTCAGCACGGTCTGGGCATCGGCAATCCCAGGTGTGATTGTGTCGCTCCGCACTTCGCCGTGGTCCGCGAATGCGTCGAGCGTCTTCTCGGGCATCGTGTTGACGACATCCGGTGCGATCAGCGCTTCGACGTAGAGGGTGTCGCGGAGGTTCGGATCCTTTACGCCAGTGGATGCCCACAGTGGCCTTTGCAGGTTGGCGCCTTTCGCCAGCAGCGCGCTCGCTCGACTTGATCCGAACATCTCGCGAAAGACTCGATACGCGAGTCGAGCGTTCGCGATCCCTGACTTGCCCCGCAGTGCGTCGGCTTCTGGCGTTCCCAGCTCCGAAAGCCGACGATCCACTTCGGTGTCGACCCGAGACACGAAGAACGACGCGACCGATCGAATACCGTGCAGGTCCAGTCCGGCGGCAGCTGCACGCTCAAGGCCGGTGAGATAGGCAGAGACGACCGCGCGATAACGATCGAGGCTGAAGATCAGGGTGACGTTCACGCTGATTCCTACGGCGGTGCACTCCTCGATCGCCGTAAGCCCCTCTACTGTGGCGGGAATCTTGATGTACACGCCCGGCCGGCCAACAGCATTGCGAAGCTCGTGTGCCTCGGCCACGGTGGATTCCGAGTCGTGCGCAACGCCGGGGCTGACCTCGATCGAGACGCGACCATCAAGGCCATCGGTCGCATCGAACACCTCGCGAAAGATGTCGCACGCCTGCGCCACATCGTGCGTCGTGATCTCGAAGATGGCTCGCGCGATCGAGACATCCGCTCTCGCCAGCGCGGCGAGTTGCTCATCGTATGCATCGCTGCCCGCGAGCGCCGTGGCAAAGATGGTCGGGTTCGTCGTGATACCGACGACGTTTCGAGTCGCGATCAATGAACCAAGCCCACCCGAAACGACGCGGCTTCGTGACAGATCGTCGAGCCAGATGCTGACGCCCGCCTCGGCGAGCTGACTGGTCGATGGTGACGCCGCTGCCATTGCTCTCCTCTGATCAGTTCGACAGTACGAGTCTGGAAATCTTTTGTCAATTATCTTGTTTTTAGAGATATGCTGACGGAATGAGCGAACAATCCCAGGCGGACCGCGTCAACGCCGTGGCCGCTCTCCAGGACCCAATTCGTCGTGCGCTGTTTGCTTTCATCTCGAGGAGCCCCTCACCCGTCGGCAGAGACGAGGCCGCGAGCGCGGTGCGACTCCCACGCACGACTGCGGCATTTCATCTGGATCGACTGGTCGAAGCGGGCGTGCTGACCGTCGAATTCTCGAAACTCAACGGTCGTACCGGACCGGGTTCTGGGCGACCTTCCAAGCTCTATCGACGGGCCGCGAGCGAGGTCTCCGTCGCGGTGCCCGAGCGGCACTATGACCTCATGGGTGACGTGCTCGCCGCGTCGATCGAAGCGGCGGATCAGTCGGGCAGCAGCATCCGTGAGTCCCTGACTGCCACCGCGCGACGCCACGGACGCGACCTGGGTGCGGCAGCCGGAAGTCTCACTCGGGTGCTCGAAACGACCGGGTACGTTCCTGAAGATGCCGGCGACGGCACCAAGATACTGACGAACTGTCCATTCCATCGCCTTGCGGCAAGCCACACCGACATCATTTGCCGGGCCAATCTCGCTCTGCTCGAAGGGGCGGCCGAGGGTGCTAACGATCGGTCGTGTGACATCCTCTTCGATCCGAGCGAAGGACGGTGCTGCGTGCGAATCGCTCCCGGCAGCACGGTCGATTCAGCGAGCCTCAGCTAGCGCGCCGCACCGCCAACACGCAGCCGGCCGCTGTACCTCGACGAGTGCACCACATTGATCGCAGACGCTCTCCAGCCAGCACACTCGGTCGCCTACCGACTCAAACTCTGGGGGCTCCTGAAGCGCCATTGCTACCTCCGCACTTCCAGTATCCACTCGGTCTTGACGGTTAGGGCCGGGTGCGAACGTAACGGAGCAGGAGCGTGTCCTCAGACCGAAGGATGCCCGCGAGCGACATCGTGCGGGTATCGGGCACCACGCCCTTGGCGATTCGCGACGACTCTCCACCCACCAGTAGCGGACTGACGGTCAGGCACAACTCGTCGACGACATCCGCCGCAAGCAGCGAACCGAACAGCGACGGCCCACCTTCGCAGTGGATGCGCGTCAGTTGTCGTTTCGCAAGCTCCGCCACCATGGCGACGGGATCGACCGTGGTCGCACCGCAGACGACGATGTCGGCACCTCGAGACAGCGCCGCATTCGGCGGTGCGGATTCCGTCGTGAAGATCAGTGGCCGAACGGGCGCGTCCGCGAAGACGCGCGACTTCGGGTCCAGGGAGAGCGAACCCGACACAATTGCGAATGTCGGCTGCGGCTTTAGCCCGGCCGCGACCCGCGCCTCGACCGATGCGGCATCCAGAATCATCGCGCCGTAGCCCTCGGCTTTGACGGTGCCGGCCGCGACGAGCACCACGTCACACAGGGTGCGCAGAAGGTCGAAGACCCGACGGTCGGCCTCTCCGCCCAGACCACCCGATTTGTTCTCCACCGTCGCGGCGCCGTCGATGCTCGACACGAAGTTCGCGCGCAACCAGGGCGAACCGACGCCGGCCGAATAGTGGTCACCGATCGCGACGTCGTCGAGCGCGCCGCCGAGATCGGGCAGGACTGAGGTGATGTCGACCATGACTACTCCAGGTTGTGGCGCGCGTAAACAGGCTCCCGGAACCCGAGGAGCGCCTCGGTCATCCGCACAGCCGCCACCGCGGCAGGAACGTCGTGCATACGAACGATTCTTGCCCCCTTCATGATGCAAAAAACAGCGGTTGCAATCGTGCCCTCGAGTCGATCCTGTTTTTCGCGATCGAGCGTCTCCCCGATGAAGTCCTTGTTGGAAATCGCGACGAGAAGCGGTGGTCCCAGCCTCGTGATCTCATCCAAGCGCCGGGTCAGCTCGAGCGTGTGAAAGGTGTTCTTGTTGAGATCGTGGCCCGGGTCAACGATGAGCCGGTCGATGGGGATGCCCGCATCCTGAGCCACGAAGATGCGATCTCGGAGAAACCGGACAACTTCCTCGACGACGTCGCCATACTCGGGTCGCGGAGGTTCGCTACGCGGCGGCCACAGGCTGTGTGTGAGCACGAGAGTGGCAGATGACGCTGCGATGACGCCCGCCATGGCCGGATCGAACAAGCCGCTCGTGTCGTTGATGACGCCAGCGCCGGCGAGGATGCTAGCGCGCGCGACCTCGGCGTTCGTCGTGTCGACCGAGATGACCACATCGGAATTCGCAGCGATCGCCTCAACCACCGGGAGGACTCGGTCGAGCTCCTCCTGGACACTCACCACAGGCCCGCGGCCAAAGGGAACTCCGCCGACGTCGACCCAGTCCGCACCATCGTCGACCGCGGTGAGCGCCGCGCGAACGGCAGCGTCCAGCCCAAAAGTCTTCCCCTCATCGAAGAACGAGTCGGGCGTGCGGTTGATGATCGCCATCACCGCGACCTGACGGGCGAAGTCAAAGCTGCGTGCGCCGATGAGTCGCGTGCTAGCTGCGTCGAAGTCCACGAAACGAACTGTATAACGAGTGCCACGGGACGGCCGCCCAGACGACATATCTCTCCCAGAAACCTCACAGGCAACGCGCAGATACTGAGCCTATGAGCGATGGACCCAAGATCCTGATTGTCGACGACGAACCCAACATTCGGGACCTCCTGACGACGAGCCTGCGCTTCGCGGGCTTCGCAGTTCGAGCGGTCGGTAACGGTGCCGGGGCGATCTCGGCGGTATTAGAGGAAGAGCCCGACCTGATCATCCTCGACGTCATGCTGCCCGACATGAACGGCTTCGGCGTGACCAAGCGCCTCCGGGCATCCGGTTACACCGCGCCCATCCTCTTTCTCACCGCGAAGGACGACACGGAAGACAAGATCACCGGGCTCACCGTGGGCGGCGACGACTACGTCACCAAGCCGTTCAGCCTCGACGAGATCGTCGCACGCCTCAAGGCCATCCTTCGTCGCACCATGCACGACGACGAGGAAGCAATCATCCGCGCGGGCGAGCTGAGCATGGACCAGGACACCCACGAGGTGACGATCGGCAACGAGCAGGTCGAACTCTCTCCGACCGAATTCAAGCTGCTGCGCTACCTCATGCTCAACCCCAACCGCGTTCTGTCGAAGGCGCAGATCCTCGACCACGTCTGGGAGTACGACTTCAACGGCGATGCCGGCATCGTTGAGAGCTACATCTCCTACCTGCGCCGCAAGCTCGATCAGTACTCCGAGGAGCCGGTCATCCAGACCAAGCGCGGCTTCGGATACATGCTTCGCGCCGCAAAGGTTTAGCCTTACTCCCTAATGCACGAGCAGCTCACGGAGTGGTGGAACGGGATTTCACTGCGCGGCAAAATCACGGGTGTCACCGTGATGCTGCTGACCCTCGGGCTCCTGGTCGCGGGCGTGGGAACCATGAGCTTCCTGCGGAGTTACCTGCTCAATCAGGTGTACACATCCAACCTTGCTGTGTACGCGAGCGGCGCCGCGGACACTGTCGCGGATACCTGCCGCGCGGGCGTCAAGAAAGTTCCCCCAAAGTACTACTTCGCGGTGATCGATCAGAACGCCGGAGTGATCTGCTCGGCGGGACCTGAGAATGCGGTTCCTCCGGTCATCTCAAGCACCACGCTTCCTAAGGTCATCCACACCGGCGTTGCATTCACCCTTAGTGACCGGCGCGGCGCCAACCACTGGGAAGCCGTTGGTTTTCCTGTTGTCAATTCGACCGGTAGCGCTCAGAACGCTCTGATCGTCGGCTACAACCTCGGCGAAAACGAGCAGATCATCGGCCAGTTCGCGCTGATCTTCCTGTTCTTCGCACTCACGGTTGTGGTGCTCGGCGGTGCTCTGACGAGACTTCTCGTGACCTCGACCTTTGCACCGCTGCGCGAGGTCGAACAGACGGCAGCTCGGTTCGCCGCCGGCGACTTCAGCCAGCGACTCGAGCGGGCGCCGCGCAACACGGAGGTGGGGCGGCTCAACGAGTCGCTCAACACAATGCTGTCGCGAATCGATTCCGCTTTCGCCGACCGCCTGAAGACTGTCGAGCAGATGCGACGGTTCGTTGGCGACGCGAGCCACGAACTTCGCACCCCGCTGGTCTCAGTGCGGGGGTATGCCGAGCTCTATCGGATGGGCGCTCTGTCGACACCTGAAGAGGTTGCCCAGGCCATGGAGCGCATCGAGAAGGAAGCGATCCGCATGGGCGAACTCGTGCAGGATCTGCTCGAGCTCGCTCGCATCGACGAGGCCAAGCCGCTCAATCTCACCGCGGTCGACCTCGTGCCGCTCGCAAACGACGCCGCCCTCGACGCCATGGCTTCGGCGCCTGATCGCACGGTGCGCGTGATCGTGACTGAACCCATCGTCGCCGAGCGGATTGTCGACCTTGCGACGCCGGTCGCCGCAGCACCGTCTCCTCGCACCGGATCGGTCGCAACGCGAAGCATGGCGCTCGCGGGCGCGACGCTTGCCCGGTTGACGATCCGGCGGCCGCGGGTAGCGAAGGCGCTCGCCACGCAGGTTGTCGTGATGGATGATCCGAATCCGCCCAGCGCGACGGTTCGCGCCGAGGAAAACAAGATCCGCCAGGTCATCACCAACCTCATGGGCAATGCGATTCGCTTCACGCCCGCGGGTAGCCCAATTGAGATCGGGATCCAGGTTGATGAGCCCGGCGACTCGGCATACCTCTCTGTCATTGACCATGGCCAGGGCATCCCACCGCAGATTCGAGAGAAGATCTTCCAGCGTTTCTGGCGCGCGGACTCGTCACGAAATCGCGACACGGGCGGAAGCGGCCTGGGGCTCGCGATCGTCGCCTCGATCGTTGCCTCGCACGGCGGCACGGTGGATGTTGTGCCCACCCGCGGCGGGGGCGCAACGTTCCGGGTGCGGCTACCACTCCTTCACACGTCGTAAATCGTGCCGTCGACTCACGGGCATGGCGTCCGAGTCGGTCGTTTGTGCGACGAGAAACTAGCGTTTCTGCATGACGACATACCAGGTAGACAGCGAAGCGGTTCTCAGTGCAACAGCTTCGATCCACGCATCCATGGAACGGCTCTCGGGTGAGTCGAGCGCACTGCTTGGCCAACTGGTGAACCTGCAGGGGTCCTGGTCGGGCACCGCGGCATCCGCGTTCCAGACCGTCGTGAGCGACTGGCGCGCGACCCAGCAGCGGGTCGAAGAGAGCCTCGGCTCCATTGGGCACGCACTGGGCGCTGCGGCGCAACAATATGCCGAGGCGGAGACGACAAATGCGGGCCTCTTTCGGCGCTAGCTGAGTGTCGGCTGAGTGCTACGATTTGGCAAAACATTCGGCTGCGACGGCACACGCCTGGGCGCCCGACCCGAGAGGCCCGAGTTGCAGCGACGTCGGCTCTTCACCATGCGGGCCCTTCGCCGCGCGATCGCCGGGCTGGCTGTCATGGGGCTTGTACTGCTCGGTGCCTCGATCGGGGCGACGAGCGCTGCCGCGGACACCACCTACACGATCAACGGAACTCTTTCCGACACCTCCGGCACTGGTATCCCGTCGATTGTGGTGGACGTTTACGACTCCATCAGCGGCTTCGTTGGCGCCTCAATTACCCAGACGGACGGGAGTTACGTGCTCGCCGGCCTCCCGCCAGGTGCATACACGGTCAAGGTCGACCCAACCAACTATCTGGCGCAGTCGGCCGACACAGTCGTCGTGGCGAGTGACGTCACGGTCGACATGAC
>JADGOT010000012.1 GCA_017882805.1 Glaciihabitans sp.
GAGGTGGGTGCTCGCGATCCAAACGGCAAGGTCGACTGGCCGGGCAACATCGTGTTCGGGGTCGGCTTGACTGCGCTGCTTGCCGGTATCACGTATGGGATCCAGCCCTACGGCGACAGCAGCCAGGGCTGGGGCAACCCGTGGGTTATCGGTGCCATCGTCGGCGGAGTACTCCTGTTGGTGTTCTTCGTGTTCCTCGAGCTGCGGGTCAAACAGCCGATGTTCAACATGCATTTGTTCACGATCCGCGCGTTCGCCTGGGGCAACATCGCTGGCCTGGTTGCCTCGATAGGACGAGGCGGGCTGCAGTTCATGCTCATCATCTGGCTGCAGGGGATCTGGCTCCCGTTGCACGGCTACTCGTACGAGAGCACGCCGTTTTGGGCCGGTATCTACCTGTTGCCGCTCACGTTTGGATTCCTGATCTCAGGGCCTCTCTCGGGAACACTGTCGGATCGGTTTGGGCAGCGCCTGTTCGCGACCACCGGCCTTCTGCTCGTTGCCGCAACCTTCCTCGCGCTGCTCCTGATCCCGGTCGACTTCAACTACTGGGCGTTCGCCATCCTCACCTTCCTCAACGGAATCGGCTCCGGCATGTTCGCTGCCCCCAACCGAACTTCCATCATGAATGCGGTGCCGGCGAGCGCGCGTGGGGCGGCATCCGGCATGACCGGTACCTTCCAGAACGCGGGAAACTCGCTGTCCATTGGCGTCTTCTTCTCGCTCATGATCGCGGGGCTCGCCAGCACGCTGCCCAAGGCGCTGTTCGCAGGGCTCACCAACCACAACGTCCCGGCGACTGCAGCCCACGCCGCGGCGAATCTCCCACCGGTGGGAAACCTGTTCGCCGCGTTCCTCGGCTACAACCCGATCGCCAGCCTGCTCAAGTCCTTCCACCTGTTGACGACGCTCCCGGCCAAGGATGTCGCGGCACTCACCGGCAAGACGTTCTTCCCGAACCTGATCTCCCAACCGTTCCATTCCGGACTGGTCATCGTGTTCGTTACGGCCGCGATCCTGTCGGTGATTGGTGCAGCCGCTTCGGCGTTGGCGGGTGGAAAGTACATGCATGTCGACACGGTGCAGGTGAAGACGATTCGCCAGGAAACGCCCGTCGAAGCCGAACTCAGCGACATCTAGTGATCGCCTCGCCATGAGTGAATACGCACCAGATTCGGTCGCCGCCCGACTCGCATTCGTGGTCGGGCGCTTCAACCGTCGCCTGACGCCGGCGTCAGGAGGGTTGAGTCATGGCCTTCTGACGGCACTCGCCAGTGTCGCCAAACGCGGACCCCTTCGTCTGGCCGAACTTGCGCACTTGGAGACCGTGTCAGCGCCGGGCACGACCCGGATCGTCGCTGAACTTGAGACGCGCGGCCTGGTGGCGCGCGCTGTCGACCCCGAGGACGGGCGCGCCGTACTTATTCAGGTCACGCCGGCCGGCACCGCAGCCATCCTGCGGGCGCGAGCGGCTCGCGCCGAGGTGATCGACGAGCTACTGGCTGGGCTGAGCCCCGACGAGCTCGCAGGGATCGAGGCCGCACTTCCCGCGCTCGAGAAGATACTGGAGCAGTACTAGCGATTACTTCTTGCCGTCGGTCATCAGGCGCCCGTGCAGCTCGGTGGTCAGTCGGTGGATCTCCTTGGTGAGCTCGGTATTGGTCATGAGCTCCTTCTCCTGGGACACGAAGTCGTGGTCGGCCTTAGCCTGTGCGAAGCTCGCCTGTCGGTTCTGGGCGATCATCACGAAGGTCGACAGGAAGATGGCTTCGAGCGACACCACGAGCGTCAGCGACGGCCAGGGGAACTTCTCGAAGAAAATCATCCACACGGCGAAGAGAAGGATGTGCGCGTAGACGAAGCGCATTGAGCCGGCGAACGTCGTGATCGCGTCCGCAATGCGGAGCTGTACGCTCGCCGCCCGGCGCTCAGCCTCCTGCAGGACGACCGGGGTGTGATTTTCCTTGAGAATATTTGACGGGAGCGTCGAGTGATGACGCTTGCTGTGGACGGGTTGTGCTGTGGGGGTCGGTGTGCTGGTCATGATGGCTCCTTAGGTCAGAACCATGATGATGCGGCGGCGGCGAAATGCCCGGTTAGACGCGACCGCGAGTCTTAGGGGTTATCCGCGCACTTCGCGCGATCAAATGTAGATTCCGGGGTCCGTGTAATCGACATCCGGGTGCAGCGCCGTAGATCGTGGACGCACAACTGCAGGGATGCCGGTGAGTACCGAATTCGGCGGTGCATTCGTCACGACCACGGCATGGGCTCCGACGATGGAGTGCGCGCCGATCGTGATTGGCCCGAGCAGAACTGCGCCCGTGCCCACCACCACGTCATCGCCGATCGTGGGATGACGCTTCTCGTCGCTCGTCGTCCGGCCGCCGAGAGTGACGCCGTGGTACAGCATGACGTCGTCGCCGATCTCGGCGGTCGCCCCGATGACGACACCCATTCCGTGATCGATAAAGAACCGCCGCCCGATGACCGCCGCCGGGTGAATCTCAACGCCGGTGAGAAACCGTATGAGCTGAGAGTGGATGCGTGCGAGCAGCCTCAGGCGGCGCATCCACAGCCAGTGCGCCCAGCGATATCCCCATACGGCGTGCACGCCAGGATAGGTCAGCCAGATCTCGAACCCGTAGCGGGCCGCTGGGTCACGCAGCTTCGCGGTCGCGATGTCTTCGCGGGTTCGAGCGAACAGAGCCATGCCGGCCGCTAGTCAGCGAGATGTTCGTAGAGCACGGTCGACAGATAGCGCTCGCCGAAGCTCGCGACGATCACGACGATGGTCTTGCCAGCGTTCTCAGGACGCTTCGCCAGTTCGACCGCGGCTGTAACGGTCGCACCAGACGAGATACCCGCCAGGATGCCTTCCTCGACGGCGAGCCTTCTGGCCATCTCGACAGACTGCGTGATGTTCACGTCGATCACTTCGTCGTAGACCTCGCGGTCGAGGACCTCGGGGACGAAGTTCGCGCCGATCCCCTGGATCTTGTGTGGACCTGGAGTGCCACCGTTCAGGATGGGCGACTCTGCGGGCTCAACCGCGATGATTTTGACGCCGGGCTTCTGCTTCTTGAGGTAGTGCCCGACTCCCGTGAGGGTACCGCCGGTGCCGACGCCCGAGACAAAAATGTCGACGGCGCCGTCCGTGTCTTGCCAGATCTCGGGCCCCGTGGTCGCCTCGTGGATGGCCGGGTTCGCCTCGTTTGAGAACTGCTTCGCGAGAATGGCGCCGGGGGTCTGTGCAACGATCTCTTCCGCTTTGGCGAGCGCGCCAGTCATCCCCTCGGTGCCCGGCGTGAGCACGAGCTCTGCGCCGAACGCGCGGAGCAACATGCGCCGCTCCTTGCTCATGGTCTCGGGCATTGTGAGGATTGCCTTGTACCCACGCGCCGCGGCGACCATCGCGAGTGCGATGCCCGTGTTACCGCTCGTGGACTCGACTATTGTTCCGCCGGGCTTGAGAGCGCCCGACTTCTCTGCGGCATCCACGATCGCGACTCCGAGGCGATCCTTGACACTCGCCGACGGGTTGTAAAATTCGAGCTTGGCGAGCACGATGGCGCTGGCGCCATCCGTGACCTTGTTCAGGCGGACGAGGGGCGTGTTGCCGAACACCTCGGTGATGTCGTTGTAGATGCGGGCGGCCATCGCGTACTCCTGTTGTCGAAGCGGAACTTCAGCGGCGGAATCGAGCCTACTGGTCTGGGATAAGCCGCTTTCCCATCAGCACCGTCGGCTCTGCCACATAGTTGAGGTGCTCGTAAAGGCTCACAACTGCCGTGTTCTCCGCACGCACCATCAGCATGATCTTCGGGCAACCCAGGGCGATCAGCAGGCGCTCCCCCTCAGCCATGAGCGCGGTGGAGTGACCATTGCCTCGATGCTCGGGGTCGACGGCGAGGTACGACACCCAACCACGGTGACCGTCGAATCCGATCATGGCCGTGGCGATCACGTCCCCAGCGTGCTCGCCGACGAGAAATAGGTCAGGCTGCACGGTCAGCTTGCGCGCAATGTCCTTGCGCGGATCGTTCCACGGACGGGTCAGACCACAGTCGTTCCAGAGCCGGATGACCCGCTCGGTGTCATCCTCGGTGAAGGGCCGGACGCGCATCACTGAGGCCGTGCGAAAACGAGAGTGCGAACGGTGAAAAGCTGTCGAAGTTCGTCGTCGCTGTTCAGGGTCTCGACCTTGAGCACCGCAGCACCCCGACTCGGGTTCGACTTCGACGCGGACACGGATTCCACCGTGACGCGCACGTGAAGTCGATCACCGGGACGCGTCGCGCTTGGCCACGCCAGTTCGCCTCCTGCGCCGATCACGCCACCGGCAATCTGCGGGCCGTACAGAACAAGGAGACGCATTGTGATCGCCGCGGTGTGCCAGCCGCTCGCGGCGAGTCCTCCGAAGAAAGTGGTCTTGGCGGCCTCGGCGTCGAGATGAAAGGGCTGAGGATCGAACTGCGTTGCGAACGCGATAATCTCGTCGGCCGTGATTGTCACTTCCGGGGAGACGTACTGCGTGCCGACAACGAGGTCTTCGAGATACAAGCTCACCCATCCATGATCTCAGCACTCTCCTAATTCAGGAGGTGGTGGGGTTGGTGAGACAGAAATGACGGATGTTGCCCCCGCAAGTAGCCGGGGACAACATCCGTCACATACTCTCCTGAATTGGGAGAGGCGAAACTGGTTACAGGGCGGCGAGGTCCTCAAGGAGCGCGTCGCCCGGCGCGGCGAAGTCAACGGTTGCCTTGATCTCTGCCCGGTCGAGCAGCTCGTCCATGCGGCGACGACGCGCCTTCGGGATGAGCGTGACGACGGTGCCCTTCTTGCCCGCGCGCCCGGTACGGCCGGAACGGTGCAGGTAGGTCTTGTACTCCTCCGGCGCATCCGCCTGGATGACCAGGGTGATGTCGTCGACGTGGATGCCGCGAGCTGCGACATCTGTAGCAACGAGAACCTTGACGCGGCCGCTGGTCAGCAACTGCAGGTTGCGAGTACGGCGCGCTTGGTTGAGGTCACCGTGCAGCGAAGTCGACGGGATGCCCGCGTCCTCGAGCAGGTCCGACAACTCTTCGGCAAACGCACGAGTGCGAGTGAAGACCAGGGTCTTGCCCTCACCCTGGCTAAGTTCCTCGATGATGCGACGCTTATCGCGCTGCTCGATCAAAAGCACGCGGTGATCGATGGTTGACGACGCCTGGTCTTCTCCAGCGACCTCGTGGACGCTCGGGTTGGTCAGGTACTCGTTGACCAGAGTGGCAACGCCCTTGTCGAGGGTGGCGGAGAACAGCAGTCGCTGGCCGCCGGGCTTGGTCTCGTTCAGGATGCGCTGCACCGGCTCAAGGAAACCCAGGTCGCACATGTGGTCGGCCTCGTCGAGCACCGTAATAGTGACCTCGCTGAGGTCGAGACGCCCCTGCTCGATCAGGTCTTCGATGCGTCCGGGCGTGCCGACAATGATGTCGACGCCGCGCTGCAGTGCGCTGACCTGACGGTACTGCGGAACACCGCCATAGATCTGGGTGGTGAACAGGCCGACACTGCGCGCGATGGGCTGCACCGTGCGGTCGATCTGCAGAGCGAGCTCACGCGTCGGCGCGAGGATGAGGGCGCGTGGCTTGCGTCCCATCTGACGGTTCTTGCCGCCGTTGTTCTCCATGAGGCGCTCGACGAGCGGTGCACCGAAAGCAATTGTCTTGCCGGAGCCGGTCTTGCCGCGACCGAGAACATCGCGACCGGACAGGACGTCCGGAATCGTTGCGGCCTGAATCGGGAACGGGGACTCCGCGCCGAGGGCGGCGAGCTCGCGAACGATGTTGCCGCCGAGTCCGAGGTCAGCGAAGGTCACGCCTTCGACGTCCTTGGCCTGGATGGCGTCGGCCTCGAGGCGCTCGAGCACGACGTCGTCACCGGCGCTGAACGCCTTGTGTTCGCGGTTCGGGTAGAAGTCGCTGTCACGGCGCTCTGCGCCGGTGTTGCGCGGCGACCGGTCAGAGTTGAACTCGCGGCGCGCGGGGCGCTCCGAGTTGTATGACGGACGCGCGGGGCGCTCACCGTAGGACGGACGCTCAGAACGCTCAGCGCGGTCGTTGTTGTATGCCGGACGCTCAGTGCGAGCCGGACGCTCCGGACGTGCCGGGCGCTCAGCACGAGCCGGGCGATCTCCGTACGAAGGGCGCTCGGTGCGGTCGCCATAGGCGGGACGTGCCGGACGTTCGTTGTTCGACCCACCGTGCCCATGCGAAGGACGCTCGGTACGAGCGGGACGATCGTTGTAAGAAGGACGCTCGGTACGAGCGGGACGATCGTTGTAAGAAGGACGCTCGGTACGGTTCGGACGATCGCCATACGCTGGGCGCTCGGTGCGAGCCGGACGATCCCCGTTCGACGGTCGGTCGTTGTTCGGGCGCTCCGTGCGGTTAGTGCGATCTCCGTATGCCGGGCGCTCGCCGCGGGGCTGGTAGGCCGGCTTCTCGCGAGGAGTCCAATCAGGACGACGGTCTGTGGATGCGGGGCGTCCGCCATCGGCATCGCGTCCGCGGAACGGCTTGCGTTCGCCGGATGCGGAAGCGCCGGTCGCGCGCTGGGCACGGTCGGAGGTGGTCCAGCGCTGTTTGGGCGCCGCGGCAGAGTCGGCTGCGCGGAATCCGCGGTGGCTTGGTGCCTTACTGCCGGCCTTGCGGTCGCCAGCAGTGGAATTTGCCGCGCGCTTGGGCACGGACTTGTTGAAGGGAGGCATGACTACTTTCGAGATTGTTGAGTTACGCATACGTACATGGCGCATTTCTGCGATGCGGCGCACGCGTTCAACAACTCGCTGCAACTTTCACAGCCTGAACAAGCACCACTGATCCGAGGCAGTCTTTGACTCGAGCCATCACATACATTCGTGTGATTATCGCCAGCGAATTTGCTGGCAAACCGGCCCGCAAGACTGACAAAACCCCTGCGCGATATTCGCGCTGTCTTGAGCCGACCTTGCAACGTTACTGCATTCGAAAGAATTGCGCATAGTCTTCCAGAACCATGACCCACAGATTCGGCTGGTACGCCAGGCCGGGCGCCCTCATCGTCGCGCTCAGTCTCCTCGGCGTCCTCCTCGGCGGAGGCACCCCGACCGCGACGAATCACGCACTCGTTCGCGTGCAAAAGCCGGTAACGAGAGTCAAGGTAGCCGCTGCCCACGCGATTCGCGACGTAGACAACATCACGTTTGGACACGCGGCGGGCGTACCACTGCTTCTCGATCTGTGTCTTCCCGCGCAGGCACCAACGCCCGGTTATGTGCGCCGACCGGTCGTCATCCTCGTTCATGGTGGTAGCTGGGCACACGGTGACAAGTCGGCGTGGTCAGGGATCTGCCACTGGCTGGCTTCGGACGGTTTCGTCGCGGCATCGATCGGATATCGTCTCGCGCCCGAGTACGTTTTCCCCGCTGGGATCAATGATGTCGAGACCGCCGTGCGCTGGTTGAAGAATCCGTCGCAGGTCGCCGCGTATTCAATCAATCCTGATCGCATCGGCGCGTTCGGCGGTTCTGCGGGCGGCAACCTTGTTTCTCTCCTGGGCGTAAGCGGTATCGGCGCCCCGGGGCAAGGCGACCGTGTCCAGGCCGTTGTCGAGCTCAGCGCTCCCATTGACCTGACGAGCGCGGGCCTTGAGCAGCCGGATTTCTACCCTCTCGAACTGAGCTACCTGGGCTGTTCGTCTTACGCGACGTGCCCGCAGGCTATTGCCGCCTCCCCGATCTTCCATGTGGCATCGACAGACCCGCCGTTCTTCATTGCACAGTCAACGAATGAATTCATCCCGCTCGTTCAATCCGAGCGGTTCGTGGCTGCGCTTCGAGCCAAGCACGTCCCAACCACCTTTAGGACACGGCCGGGCGACCGGCATTCGGTGGAAGTGCTCGATCCACTTCTGAAGCAGGACATCCTCCACTTCCTGCATTCAACGCTGGGTGACCCGTCGGTCGCGACGCCGTAGCGCCCCATACCGTGTTAGTAATCGATACCGAGCCGCCTCGCCAACCCGAGCTGCTTGAGCTGATGCGCCAGGGCGACGAGTACACGCTGTCGCTCTATCCGCCTGAGAGCTGTCATCTGCTTGGTGTCGAGGAGCTGGAAGAGTCAGGCGTCACAGTTTTCGTCGCACGCGATCTGGCCGAAGCAGTCGGCATGGCGGCGCTCGTCGAGCGCGGTGATGGCACGGCCGAACTGAAGAGGATGTTCGTTCCGCCCGCCGCACGCGGACGAGGTATTGCAAGCGACCTTCTCGGCGCTGTGGAAGTGCACGCCCGGGCAGGCGGCATCCACCTCATACAGCTCGAGACGGGTCCGTTGCAGGATTCGGCGATCAGGCTGTACGAGCGCAGTGGCTACCTGCTCATCCCCAACTTTGGAAAGTACGTCGGCGACAGCAACAGTGTCTGCTACGAGAAGGCGATTTCTAGGCCATGACCTCGCGGCTTTGAGCCTTTCCCGCCGCCCGCCGCGCCTCACGACGCTCTTTCGCTCCCTCGACCAGGAAGTAGAGCGCGGGGAGCACGATGAGCGTCAGCAGGGTGGATGACACGAGGCCGCCGATAACGACGACCGCCAGCGGCTGGGAAATGAATCCGCCGCCTCCCGTGAGACCGACGCCCATCGGCAGCAGCGCGAAGATCGTCGCCAGTGCGGTCATCAGGATCGGGCGAAGACGTCGTGATCCACCGTGGGCAATGGCATCGCCTACTCGGTAACCACGTCGGCGGTACTGGTTCACGAGGTCAACGAGCACAATCGCGTTGGTCACCACGATTCCGATCAGCATCAGCACTCCGATCAGGGATGCGACACCGAGCGGGATGCCGGACAGCTTCTGCAGCACGATGGCTCCTGTCGCCGCGAACGGCACGGAGATCAACAGCAGAAGCGGCTGGCGAAGACTCTTGAACGCCGCCACCATGACGATGTAGACGATCAGGATCGCCGCGAGCAGCGCTATTTCGAGCTGCCCGAAAGCATCGTTCTGCTGTTTCGTGACTCCTCCAAGAGTCGCGGTCGCCCCGCCGGGCAGGCTGACCGATTTCACGGCCTTGGCGACCTCGGTCGATGCGGTGCCCGTATCGGCAGTCTTCGGGCTGACCGTGATCGTGGCACTCTGAACACCCTTGATGGTTGTGATCGCGGATGGCGCCTGCTTGACCGACACGGTCGCAAGAGTCGAGAGAGCCACATCCCCGCTCGGCGTCGAAACGCTGTAGTTCTTCAATGCGTCCGCGGTGAGCGGCTGATTGGGATCGTCGATGTACACCGAGACATTCGTGTCGTTCAGGGTGACCGTGCCCGAGGAGGAGGGGTTCATCGCCTGCGCGACGACCTGTGCGACCTGTAGTTCGCTGAGGCCCTTGTCTGCCGCGGCGTTTCGATCAATCGCAACCGAGATGTAGGGCTGGTCAGACGACAGGTTGTTGGTGGATTGCGCCGTGACGGAGAGGCTCTTGACCTTGCTCTGGATCTCGGCTGCAGCCGTGCGCAGATCGGCATTGTTCCGAGCCTTGACCGTAATGGTGATGTCGGTCGACGAGAACCCGGCAGATGCTCCGGCAAGCGAAACCGTTCCCACACCGCTGAGTTTCTTCAGCGCAGCACGAACCCGCGACTGAATTGCGTCCTGGTTTGCTTTGGCCGCAGTGGTTAAGGAGAAGCTGATGCTGCCACCGGAGCCGAATCCGCCGAACGCCCCACCGCTCGAACCGATCGTGGTCTGCACGATCTTCACACCGTTGACGTTGCGGAGCGCCTTCTCGACCTTGGTTGCCGCGATGTTCTCGGCATCCAGACTCGCACCGCGCGGAAGGGTCTGCGAAACGGTGAGCGTGTTCTGACCACTGCTGCCGAGGAAGTCGGTCTTGAGTCCCGTGAACGCGAGCGCGACGGTGCCACCCAAAATCAGCACCGCGACGATCACGATCACAATCGCGTTCCGGACACGCGACACCGTCCACCGAATGATCGGGAGGTAGGCGCGTTGAAGGAGCGACGGTTTGATGAGTTCGTCGTGGTCACTGCCTGGGTCGGGGATTCCGGTGTCAGCGACCGTAGTGGTGTCAGTCGCTTTCGGGCTCTTGAGGAACCAGTACGCAAGCACTGGCACGATCGTCAATGAGACCAAAAGCGACGCGACGAGCGCGATGGTGACGGTGACGGCAAACGGGGTAAAGATCTCTCCCGTCGTGCCGGTGACGAAAATCGCGAGCGGCAGGAAGACGGCAACGGTGGTGACTGTGGACGCGGTGACCGCTGCCGCGACCTCACGCACGCCGGTGGTGATCGCCTCGAGCTTGCTTTCACCGCGCCCGATATGGCGCTTGATGTTCTCTATGACGACGATCGAGTCATCCACCACTCGACCGATGGCGATCGTGATCGCGCCGAGGGTGATGATATTTAGCGAGTAGCCGGCGGCAAGCATTCCTATGAACGCAATGAGCACAGACGCGGGAATTGAGATCGCCGTAACGAGGGTCGTCCGCACCGACAGTAGGAACAGCAGGATGATGATGACCGCTGCGGCGAGACCGAGCGCACCCTCAACGGCGAGGTCATTGATCGACTGCTCGATGAAGGGGGCCTGGTCGAAGACGACCGTGAACTTCGTGTTGCTGCCGAGAGCCTGCTGCAAGCTGGGCAGATCGGCGCGAATCTCCTTCGACACGGCGACGGTGTTACCGTCCGAGTTCTTCGTGATCGAGATCGTGAGAGCCGGCTTTCCGTTGACCCGCGAGATGCTGGTCACCGGGTCGTTGGTGAGCTGAACCTTGGCAACACTCGAGAGGTCCGCGTAGACGGGCGACTGTGTCTGGGTTACTCCAAGCGGCGTTCGGGTGACCGTGGTCTTGGTGCCGATGAGGGGAATGGCCTCAAGCTGGCTGACCGAGGTGAGCTGCTGGCCAGACTGAACCACAAGCGTCTTGCCGTTCTCCGTGATATCTCCGGAGGCGAGCAGAACGCCGTTGCTTTTGAGCGCCTGAGCGATGCTTTGGGTTGTCAGACCCGCATCGGCGAGCTCGGTGGTGTCGGGGGTGATGGTAATTCGTTGCGCACGGTCGCCGAACAGAGCGGCCTGGCTTACGCCATCCAGGGCCTGCAAGTCATTGATGGTCGACTTGTTGAGCGCGTTCGACAGGTCGTGTGGGCTGAGGTCGCTCGTCACCGCGAGGGCAACCACTGGGATGTCGGCGAGGCTGCGCGTGATGATCTGTGGGTCGACCCCGCTCGGCAACGGCACACGGTCGATGGCGAGCCGAATCTTCTCTTCCACCTGCGTAATGTCCGTGCCGTCTTTGAACGTCGCCTGGACGGTAGAAGAGCCGGACTTCGATGTCGCCGTCGTGGTGTCGATGCCGTCAACGCTTGATATCGCTGTCTCGATGGGTGTGCTGACGTCGTGATCCACGACAGTCGGCGACGCACCGACATACGTACTCACGATCGTGAGCTGCGGGGACGTTATAGACGGGAACAGTTCCTGCTTCAGCGTCGTCAGCGAGATGACTCCGAAGACTCCGATCACGATTGTGATGAGCGCAATCAGGGCGCGATTACGGAGGCTGAAGACAGACAGGAGATGCATGTGTCGAGTATCCCAGCGCTCAAGCGACCCGGGCGTACACCCCAGGGAGGAGGTTCCTGTGCAAACGGTGGGGATTTTGAACTACACGAGCGCCCCGAGATCGTTCTGATCGGCAACCGCGAAACGGCCGACGGTCTGCCATGCACGTGCGAGAGCATCGACCGCACGGTCGAGGTCAGCGATCGGATTCGAGAACGGGATCCGCAGGAACCGCTCGAACGCACCGTCAGTGCCAAAGCGCGGGCCCGCCCCTAGGAGAAGTCCCTCGTTGCGAGCGGCAAGCGTCAGCTGCGAACTCACCGGGGCGCCGAGGTTGACCCAGCAGGTAAGTCCACCATCCGGAACGGGAACATCCCACTCGGGAATCCGGTCAGCCAGCGCCGCCAGCAGGTGATCGCGGCCGATCCGCAACTGGTGACGACGATCCTCGAGGATGCGATCGTAGTCGCCGAGCAGATCCGCGACGATCAGCTGCTCCAGCAAAGGCGTGCCCAGGTCGCCCGACATGCGCGCACGCGCGAGCCGCTGGATGATCGGACGCTCGGCCCGAATCCAACCGATGCGAAGGCCACCCCAGAGTGACTTTCCAACTGACCCGATCAGGATCGGGCGATTTCCCGAAGCCCCGTGCGCGGCGAACGGAAGGGTGTGGGTGGGGCCGTCAATCGCGAGCTCGCCCATTGTCTCGTCCGCGACGAGGACGGTGCCGATCGAGTTCGCGATCTCGACGAGCTTGTCGCGAAGCTCGTCCGGCATGGTCTGCCCGGTGGGATTATGAAAGTCGGGCATCAGGTACCCCAGCGTCGGACTCGATCGGCGCAGGACCTGCTCGAGCCCACTCTCATCCCAGCCCGCCTCCGTCGAGACGCTCACCTGACGCAGTCTGCCGCCCGCATCGCGAAGCGCCTCAATCGCGTGCGGGTAACTCGGCGACTCGACCAGCACGTTGTCTCCGCGCGACAGCAAGACGCGACTGACGAGCGCGATCGCGTGTTGAGCGCCAATCGTCACGAGGATCTCGTCCGCTTCTGTTGGCAGGCCGCGCCTACGATAACGATCAGCGATTGCCTCGCGCAGCACGCCGAGACCCACGGTGTCGAACCCGCTGTTGCCGAGGTAGGCCGGCAGCTCTGCTGCGGCACGGGTCGCGGCGGCGGCAACTCCGGGATACGCGGGGAGCGTCGCCTTGCTGAGGTCGAGTACGTCGGGACGGTCCTCTTCGGGTGCGCGCGGTGCCAAGTGCGGGAGGCGGGCGACACTTCCCGACCCCTGCGTGCTCACGAGGAAGCCCGCGTCGCGAAGTAAGGCGTAGGCGGCAGTGACTGTCGTGCGGCTCAGGGCAAGCATCCCTGCAAGTTCACGTTCGGCGGGTAGGCGTGTGCCGAGCGGGATGCGGCCGTCGAGTACGAGGAGACGAATCCGATCCGCAAGTCCCGCATAGGCCGAGCCGGACTCCAAAGCACGCCAATCGCCCAGAAGCTGACTCAGTGTGCGCGCCGTCAGTGTCGTCATAAAGCCACTTTAGGAGTATTGGCCCTACGGGTACAGGCCAATTGTGTAATTGGATATACCCATGTCTCCGGCTCTCCTACTCACCCGCCGCATCGTCCAACTGCTGGTCGGCCTGTTCGCCTACGGGATCGCGATCGCACTCATGGTGCAGGCCGGCATTGGCGTTGCGCCATGGGATGTGCTGACTCAGGGCATCTCGAAGCAGACCGGCCTCGACTTCGGGCTACTAACCAACATCATCGGTGTCGGCGTGCTCCTGTGCTGGATTCCGATTCGCCAGCGCCCGGGAATCGGCACGGTCGCGAACGTTCTGCTGATCGGACCGAGCGCCCAGTTGGGGCTGTGGCTCTTTCCGAAGCAGCACCTGCTCGGTTGGCAGCTGCTCTTCTTCGTGGTCGGCCTTGTCGTGCTTGCCCTCGCGACGGGCCTGTACATCGGCGCCCGAATGGGCCCCGGCCCGCGGGACGGACTCATGACGGGCATCCACGCTCGGACCGGCTGGCGACTGTGGATGGTGCGCACCGGCATTGAGGTCACGGTTCTCCTCGTCGGCTGGGCTCTTGGCGGCAACTTCGGACCGGGAACCATCGCCTTCGCCCTGCTCATCGGCCCCATGGTCGCGGTGACCATTCCGTGGCTTCGGGTGCCAGGCGGAGTGGCGACCCCGATGGCTGTGCCAGCCGACGAGGTCGCCACAACACAGCTATAGCGAGTGGTCCGCAAAGTACACGAACGCGTCGCGCACGAACTCGGCGCCATCCTGCCCGCCGTAATTCGCCGCGAACCGCGGATCGCCGACATACATGTCGCCGTAGCCGCGCAGACGCGCCGCAGTGATTGGCCCTCCCGTGAACGAGGCCGACAGGTTTAGCCAGTCGACGTGACGCGCCACGATCGCCTGGACCGCCCCGCCGTCAGCCGACTCGTTCGCTTCCCGCGCCGACTGATAGTCCGCCGCGATCGCCGTGTGCTGCGCCTTGAACGCGCGCCGCTCGTCCTCTGACTTGGAACGCCACCACGCGTCGCTCTTGCGGTACGCATCCGCGCCCCACTTCTGCTCAACCTCCGCCTGATACTGCGTATGGTCGAAGCCATCGAACATCTGATCTGCCATGAGTTGTTTCCCTCCTTCCAAATTCCTGATTGTGTTCTCGACGCTGGCGATCTGCCGGTCGAGACGCTCCTTCTCTTTCTCAAGCCACCGAAGGTGGCTCGAGAGCGCCAATGAGCTGTCGCTCTGGCCGGCCAGGACCTCCCCGATGGCGGGGAGTCCGAGACCGAGTTCGCGGAGCAGAAGGATGCGCTGCAGTTGCACGAGGGCATCCTCGTCGTAGTACCGGTAGCCGTTGCTTCCAATGCGACTCGGCGCGAGCAGACCGAGATCGCCGTAATGCCGCAGCGTTCTGGATGTCGTGCTGGCCAGTCGCGCTATGTCGGCGATGGACCACTCCATGGGTGTCCTCCTTTCCTTCCGCACTCAACGCTAGACATTGACGCTGCGTCAATGTCAATGAGAATTTTCGATGTCGGCTTGCAACTTTTCAGAACGCGATATATCGTGAATTTAAGCAAACGCGATATATCGTGAGTTAGAGATTGAGGATGGAACCGGAAATGGCTGAAGAGAAGTGGCTTATCGACGGGCCGAAAGTACTTGAGCTTGGACCGATCCGACGCCTCAAGGTTGCACTTGTTCGCGGGCAGGTCGACATCGTTGGACACGACGAGCCCACGACCAGGGTCGAGGTGCACTCCGTCTCCGGCAAAGAGCTGCGCGTCACCCTCGATGGCGACTCCCTCGAAATCGATCATCCCCAACTGCGCTGGGACAACTTCATTGACGTGTTCCGCAGCTTCCAGGGTTCAGCGCGGGCCGACGTCAGCATCCTTGTTCCCCGGGCGGTCGCGCTCAAGCTCGGCGTCGTGTCATCCACCGGCCTCATCAGCGGACTGCACGCCGACGCGACGATCAGCACCGTGAGCGGCGATCTGGTCCTCGACGACATGCGTGGAGAGATCACGCTGAACTCGGTGAGCGGCGAACTCGCTGTGAGCAATCATCTGGGCGCGGTCACCGCGCACACCGTGAGCGGCGACATCACCGTGTCTGGCGAAGTCACCAAGTTTCGGGCAGACGGGGTCAGCGGCGATCTATTCCTCGACCTGTCGGGAATGCCCAATGAAATCAAGGTCAATACCGTGAGCGGAAGCATCACTACCCGACTGAGCGGCGACCAGGCGGCGGACTACCGGATTAGCACGGTCGGCGGTCGCATTCAGCTCGACGACTCCGAGATCACGAATGTCCGTGGCACGTACAACGGCAAGTACGGAAAGCTGGAGCACTCGTGGCTCGACTTCCGCGCCAACACAGTGAGCGGAAACGTCGCGGTGCTTCATGTCAAGGCCGAGAAGCAAGCCAAGGCGAAGGCAGCCGCCAAGAGCCCACGGGCATGACACCCGTCTTCGGTCACGGACATCTTCGCCTCTATCTGCTGAGCCTGCTCGAGGAGTCACCCAAACATGGCTACGAACTCATCCAGGCGCTCGGTGAGCGATTCGGAGGAACCTACGTCCCGAGTGCGGGCACGATCTACCCTCGCCTCGGCAAGCTCGAAGAAGAAGGACTAGTCAGCAAGTCGACTGATGGCAGGAAGACGGTTTACTCGATCACCGATGCGGGACGAGCGGAGCTACGCGCTCGACAGGGTGAGCTCGGCGGCATCGAGGACGAGGTCACCGACTCGGTGCGCCGACTCGCCAACGAGGTTCGCTCCTCCGTCAACGACGCGATGAAGAGCCTTCGGGCCGACCTAGCAGCGGCGGCCCGCGCTGCCCAGCAGGATTCTCGCGAGTCCGGCAGCACCATCCGTGGTGATGCCGGCCCGCGAATCCAGAGCCGCAGCAATCTGCAGGATGCCGAGATACTGATTGCCGACTTCCGACACCAACTTCGCTCGGAACTACGCGAATGGATGTCCCATGGTGACCTCGCCGCCGAGACAATCGCTGTGCTAAAGACGGAGCTAGAGGGAGTGCGCAAGGCTGTCAGCGAATCGCTGCGCAAAGCGAGTTCATAACAAAAGGCCTCACAGCACCCGCGATCCAGTTGGAGCGCACTCTCGCGTGGAGTATGCTCGCCCCTCGTGACTAACGAAGCCCGGTCGCCGAAACGGTGGTTGATCGGCGAGCCACTGCCCTCCGACAAACTTGAGGGGCAACTGCTCCCCAAACACCTGGCTCTTCCCATTTTCGCGAGCGACGCACTGTCTTCTGTCGCGTATGCGCCGCAGGAAATGCTGCTCATCCTGCTGCTCGGCGGAACCGCGTTTCTCGCGTTTGCGCCGTGGGTTGCCGCAGCCGTCGTGCTTCTGCTCACGGTCGTCGTGCTCTCCTATCGGCAGCTCGTCAAGGCGTACCCGAGCGGCGGCGGCGACTACGAAGTTGCGCGCAAGAACATCGGCGAGGTCGCCGGCCTGATTGTGGCTTCCGCCCTGCTCGTCGACTACGTGCTCACGGTCGCGGTGTCGGTTGCCA
>JADGOT010000138.1 GCA_017882805.1 Glaciihabitans sp.
CTGAGTTGCAGGCCGCGATCGCGATCCCGCAACTGGGCCGCTTGCGTCAGATCAATCACCAGCGTCGCGCGAACGCCGCGACCCTCACCGCCGGTCTCGCCGACGTCGCCGCGCTGAAACTTCCCGCAGTCCCAGCAGGGCGCGAGCACGTCTTTCACCAGTACACGGTGCAGGTTCTCGAAGGGGCAGAACTGGACCGCGATGGCTTGGCCAAGACGTTGGCTGAGGCCGGGGTGGCGACGGGTATCTACTACCCGAGGCTGATGCACGACTACGACTGCTACCGCAGCGACCCGCGAGTGATCATTGACGACACGCCGCTGGCCAGTCGGACCGTCGCCAACGTGTTGTCGCTTCCCGTCCACCCGTTGCTCAGCCCCGCCGACCTCGAACGCATCTGCGCAGCGGTTAGGGCGTCGATGTCGTGACGAGGATCGCGATCATCGGCGCGGGGATCATGGGTGCCAACCACGCGCGGGTGCTGCGCACGATTCCTGGTGCCGAGGTGACTGCAGTCGTCGATCCCGACGCGGAACGAGGAATGCGCCTCGCCGACCTCGTCGGCGGCGAATACCGGCCCGATGCGCGCGAGGTCAGCGCCCTCGCCGAGGCCGCGGTCATCGCGGGGCCGAGTGAGCAGCACGCGGCGATCGGGATACCGCTGCTCGAAGCTGGAGTCGACCTACTCGTCGAGAAACCCCTAGCGACCGACGTCGCGGACGCACAAGCCCTCGTCGCGGCGGCGCGAGAGCACGGCTGTCTGTTGATGGTCGGACACATCGAACGATTCAACCCCGCGGTTCTCGAGCTGGACCGGCTGATTGCTGAGCCGGTGCACCTCGAGTTCACCAGGATGGGGCCATTCACCCCACGCGTCACCGCCGATGTCGTTCTCGACCTCATGATCCACGACTTGGACCTGGCGCTCTCGTTTGCCGACAGCGAGGTCACGGACGTGCAAGGGGTGGGTCGGGCAGTTCGGAGCGACACGATTGACATCGCGAGCGTCCTGCTGACGTTCGCGAACGGCGTCAGCGCGGCGATCACCGCCAGCCGAGTCGGACAACCGAAAGTGCGGCGAATCGAACTCACGCAGCGTGAGAACTTCGTCATGGTCGATCTGGTACGGCAGGATGTCACGATTCATCGGGTCGATCACAGCGAGTTCCTCTCCGACAAAGGCACCCGCTACCGCCAGACCGGCCTAGTCGAGATTCCGTTCCTCGAGCATCGCGGTGAGCCACTCGCACTCGAACTCGAGCACTTCGTGGACTGCGTCCGCACCCGCGCCACCCCGCGCGTCACAGGCGAACAGGGCTTACGCGCACTCGAACTTGCCCTGCGGGCGCGTGACTCGTTCGCAGTCAGGAGCGATTAGCCATGTACAAAGATCATCGAATCAGCGTCGTCGTCCCTGCCCACAACGAGCAAGCATTGATCGGCAAGACGCTCAGGACGATGCCCAACTTCGTTGACCACATCATCGTCGTTGACGACTGCAGCTCAGACGACACATGTGGAGCTGCGCAGGCCGTCGGCGACCCACGGGTGACGGTCCTGCGTCATGACGTCAACCAAGGGGTAGGCGGGGCCATCCTGTCGGGTCATCGTCACGCACTCGAAATCGGCGGCGACATCAACGTCGTCATGGCCGGTGACGCGCAGATGGACCCGGACTACCTGCCATCTCTTCTCGACCCGATCGTCGAAGACGGATACGGCTTCACGAAGGCGAATCGCTTCTTCAGCATGGAGTCATTCGCGAACATGCCGAAACATCGGATCTTCGGCAACGTGGTCCTGTCGTTCATGACCAAACTCGCATCAGGTTATTGGCATCTCTTCGACCCCCAGAACGGTTATACCGCCATCCGCCAAGATGTATTGCGGCGACTGCGCCTCGACAAGATTGCGCATGGATACCATTTCGAGAATGATATGCTCATCAACCTATGCATTATAGGCGTACGGGCACGAGATGTGCCCATCCCCGCTGTATATGGAACCGAAGTGTCCGGCATCAAACTTCATCGCGTCATACCGCGGCTGTCCGCACTGCTTTTTAAGGGGTTTTGGAAGCGTATCTGGATGAAGTATGTCCTATGGTCGTTCTCACCGATTGCACTGCTCCTCTTTACCGCAATATTGCTCATCCTCTTCGGAACCGGCGTCGGCATCTTCGTGCTGGCGAACACGCTTGGAACCAAGACGGCCAGCGCGGCAACCGTGATGATGTCCGTGGGGCCGCTGATGACCGGCATCTACATGTTGATTCAGGCCCTCGTGCTCGACATCCAAGAGACCCCCGACTGATGACCGGCACTCCGCCTGACGGCGCCGAGACCAATGAGAGTGGACCCATCGCGTTGCGTCGCCGATGGCACGAGCATTCATTAGCCCGGTTCCTCACGACCGGCGGGCTCACGTTCAGCCTCGACATCACCGTGCTCAAAGTCTTGCATGGAATCCTCGGCGTAAACCTCCTGCTGGCGACCAGCGTCGCTTTCGGGTGCGCCTTTGCTCTCAATTTCACATTGTCGCGTCGATGGGCATTTGTCACCGGGCGGGACGAGGCAGCGCATCGTCAGATGACACGATTCGCCGCCCTTGTGGTCGTTAATCTTCTCGCGACAGTCCTCATTGTCGGCGGCCTGGCCGCAGCGGGGCTCAACTATCTGATCGCGAAGGTAGCGGCGGCAGCGACGAACGCGACTGGCAACTACCTGGCCTATCGGCATTGGGTATTCCGATGAGTGGCCCGAGGGCCGCGTGCGCGGCACACGCCGCCGAAATGTCCTTGCGCCATACGGGTTTCCCGTATCGAGGCAGGCGACGCTTCAGCGTCGCGTAGGACGGCGCCGGCACCCCAGCTTCGTCCAGCACCCGCAGCGCATCGAGCTTGGACGTCGGCTCGATGATCCGGGCCAGCACCAGCGCCCGGAACACCTCGTCCCCGCCGGCCGCAGTGTCGAAGCCGAGGCTGTCGTAGGCCCGGCTGAGCGCATCCCACAGGTGCCCGGCCTTGGAGCCGACGACCTCCAACGGACCCGCGCCCGCAGCAGCAGCCTCCAGTCCGAGATCCAGCTGCTGCTGACCGGCCGCGATCCGCTCCGCCGCGACCACCTTCAACGCCGCCAGCTCGTCGCCATCGTGCGTCGAGCCGAGATGCTCGATCTGCCGCGACCCGCGCCGAGACGACCAGACGATCTGCACCGCCGTCGCTCCCGAAGCGGTCCGCACCGTCCGCACATACGCCACCGACGCAGGCTACGGGTCGGCCTAGTGCGCAAGTCCAGCCTCGTCAGCCCCCTACAGGTCAGCAAACACGCGAACCTCGGGCACGAACATCGTGATCTTGGCCGAAGTCAGGTTTCAGCCCTTTCGGCCAGCCTGGGATGATCTTGGGCTGTGGGTCGTCGCCTCGTCTACTTGTCCATCAGCCGGCTGTTCGGGTGGCTCCGGCTGTCAGGGCGTTCCGAGTCGTGGAAGACCGTGGAGGTCTGCGTTTGATTGTCACGCCGGAGACCGTCCTGCGCTGGCACCGGGACATCATCCGTCGCCGCTGGGCAGACAGGTCCCGCCACAAACGCCCCCGGCGCCCGCTTGTCGGCACCCACAGGGCCGCAACCTCGTCTCGGCGACGATGTCGACAGTCCTCGACCGCCAGGCCTGAACAATTAGTCAGGACTAAGTAAGGAGTTGATCTTGGACGAGGTCACGAACCCCCCGTGTTTGCTCCCCCATCTGGACTCGAACCAGAAACCCTTCGAGCTACAGTCCAGCCCTGTCGTCGCTTATCGTTGTTTGCCGTTAGTGCCTAAAACACGGGTCTTTCTTCACTTCGCAGTCATCGTTGGCGATCGCTCGTAACCCATGGTTTCCGTCATTCTCCATGGGTAAACTGTGTCCATGTTGCAGACGCCAGTCACGCCAAGCTACGAGCGAAGGTCGTCGACATTTAACTCTCCCTACCCCTCACCGGAGCTGCGGGGCGGTCCACCTGCCGCGCTGCATCCGCGAGCCGAAGCGCGAAGGCGGCTCGGTGTCGTTCGTTGTCGGCCGATCTGATGGGACGGCCCCAACTTTCTCTTGGTTGCTATGGCAAGATCCGAATCTATCCACACGCTGATGGCTACCGAGCCATGACTTCCTATCGTGACTACGACGGAGTTACTCGCCAG
>JADGOT010000139.1 GCA_017882805.1 Glaciihabitans sp.
AAGGGGGCTATCCCGACTCGCGAATTATGGGCTCCCAGTGTGGATTGTGGATGTGGTCAGGGTGAGAGCCCGATTGCGCTCCTGAGCGGGGTTTGCCGGGGTTCGGGAAACCCTCGCAAGTTGCGCGAGGGTGCTGACGCGCCGCCGCCGGCCCGAGCAGGCTGCTGGCTGTCAAAGGTCAAGCGGCCGGCAAGGAGGGCTACGTGCGCGTCACTACGGCATCTTCCAGGCTTCTGAACCTGAAGAACCTGAAGGGCGTGTGGGTCAAGAAGGTTCGGTTCGAACCAGATCGAGTGGTTGTCGAGGTTGCCTTGCCGTCGTCGGCGCCTGGATTGCCCGCTGTGCGGGTACTCGACCAGGGCGCGCAAAGACACGCGGCCGGTGGACTCGGTCTGGCGCCACCTGGATCTCGGGACCTGGCGGCTTGAGATCCACTGCCGCCGTCGCCGGCTTGTTTGCCCCGAGCACGAGGCGCGCGCGGAGGGGGTCCCGTTCGCGTCAGGCTCGGAGGTCACGCGCGATTTCGAGTGCTTGGCCGCGTGGCTGGCGAACCGGACCGAGTCGAGGTTCTCTGCACCTTCGCGGCCCCGGCGCGCAAGCCGTTCTGACAGCCTCGTGAAGCCGGAGAGATCGACGAAGACGACTGTGCCCTCGTCGGCCCGGACCTGCTCGTCGGGCGCGTAGGCTAGCCAGTCGTGTACGACCGTCGGAACGTACTTCCCGGTGTCGGTCTCGCCCGGGTACATGCCACAGCAGGACGTCGCGTTGAAGGTCCGTCGCCGCGACGAGCAGATGGTAGCCACGCGCCACGACACCAGCCGAACGGCTGATTCTCCATCTGTCTAAGATCGGCAGACCGCGGTGCTCCTCAGGGCCAAAGATCGGGTGAGGGTCGGGTCTGTACATTCGGCTAACGCGAATGTGTAGAGTCCTCGCCTATCTGGGGCAGCCCGTGCTGCTCGATGAGATACTTTACGGAACCGAGGGCGGTCTGGTCCGCCAGGCTGTGGATCCGCAGCTGATGTTGTTGCTCAACCTCGGCGGGTTCGGACTCACCGCTTGGGCGCCGGGATTCCTGCAGCCGAGCGAGCCGTTCGTCTATCGAGTCCCGGCCGTGCCGACCTTCGACCGCAACCTCCGGGCGCTGGCAAGAAAGCTCGAGGCGACGGCGCTCCTGGCTCACGTTCGCGGGGTCCTCTACGACGAGCGTGAGCGCGTCGGGACCCACAACGTCCACCCGTTCCTGTTCGAGGGTGTGTCCGTCGCGCTCGCGCAGAACGGCGATCTCTACGACTTCGGCCGGATGCGCTTCGACCTAGTCCAGCACGTGCGCCCGGAGCTGGCGGCAATGATCGAGGGAACGACCGACACCGAATGGGTATACGCGCTTGTGCTCTCGATGCTCGATGACCCGTTTGGGCCGGTGGGCGTCGAGGACGCAGCGGACGCCGTGGAGCGTGCCCTCGATGTGCTGCGCGAGGTTCGGGCCGCGCGCGGCATCGCCGTCCAGTCGCCCGTCAATCTGGTCCTTACGAATGGGAACTGGATAGTCGCGACCCGATTCGCCTTCGACTATGGGTGGTACCCGGAGGATGGTTCATTCTTCGCCGGAGAGCGCGAGCACGACTTCACGTCGCTCTGGTTCCGTCCTCCCGATCGATCGGACGCGTTCGCGTCGCTCATTGTCGCCTCGGAGCCGGTCACGCGACACCACGTGGGCTGGTTTGAGGTGCCCGAATACGCGATGGTGGTCGCCGAGCGAAATGACGACGGAATCGTCCTCGACGCCCGGGAGTTGCCGTGGTGACATCGGTTGAGCTAGCTTGGGACTCGTTGCTGGAAGCCGACCTCGAGCAGCTCCGCACCGTGCTGCAGCCCCTATCGCTTCCGGCGGGGGCGCGGGTGTTTGAGCAGGGCGAGATCGGCGACCGGATGCTCCTGATCGCCGACGGGGAGGTGTGCTCATCGTTACGACTTCCGGACGGAACAGAACGGACGCTCTCCTGCTCCGGACCCGGCGAGGTTGTCGGTGAGATCGGTTTGCTCACAGCTGCTCCTCGCTCAGCGACCGTCATCGCAATCACCCCATTGCAGGGCTGGACGCTGGACCGACACGGATTTGATGTGCTTCGATGGGATCCGAGGCCCACGGCGGTCGCCGTGCTCCAACGCCTCGTCGCGGTCACCGCCGCCCGATTGCGCGACCGCTGCACGGAGGATCATCACCGCCTCGAGGACCGCTTCTCGCCAACAGCGGCAGAGAGGTTCACCGTTCATCGCGTCCCGAGGCTTCCCCTTGAGTATTTGGCTTCTCTGCTCTGCTACGAGAAGTTTTCAGCACTCGAGGACGTGGAGTCGACGGTGCGCGACGTGCCGGTTCACACGGCTGATCGCGGTGAGGTTCTCATAGAGGAGGGCACGTCGCCGCCATCACTATTGCTCGTGGTCCGCGGAGCGGTCGAAGTGACCATCCACCACGGAAGGTCTCTGCGCCGCGTTCGTCTCGCGGGTCCCGGCCGGTTCGTGGGGCACAACGGTGTCCTCGACGAGCAGCCGAGCCCCGTAGCGGCTCGCGCCCGCGAGCGATCCGTGCTGCTTGCGTTCCCGCGTGAAACCATTCGTACGTGCCTCGTCGACCCAGAGCGCCCGGCGCGCGCTTTCTCGGCGGCTCTCCTTGAGGACGCGGCTCGCGCCTTACGTGAAGCGAGTCGCCCGATGGCCTTGACGGCTGAACGCCGCTCGCCGAGATAGGCGTCGACCCGCCCATACTGACAACCGCGACTGGCACGCTGTTGCTCAGACGCCGCCAACGGGTGGACGTTCTTGATGTCTCAGACGTTGTCGGTCCGTGCCAGCGATCGGTTGGGCAGGATCCTGCGGCCAAGGGTGGTTCCACGCGTCATCGACTTGACCAAGATCCCGAGCCCGTCTCATGATCGCCAGGAGCTAGTGGTTCATCCTTCAAGTTCGTTGAGTCGTGTAGGTATCCTGCCTATTGCCCAGTAGTTCTTGTCGACTTGTTCGGCGAGGATGGAGGTTGGCGATGGGTGTCATCAAGCAGATCACAGTGTCAGCGGAGGACCGGGCGGAGCTCGAGCGGATTGTTTGGGGCTTCGAGTTCTGAGGTGCGGCTGGTCGAGCGGGCGCGGATCGTGTTGGCGGCGGCGGAGGGGTTGAAGGGGTTGGAGATCGCTGATCGGGTGGGGTGTTCTGAGCCGACGGTGGTGAAGTGGCGGGGCAGGTATGCATGAAAACGATGGCTTGCACTGGCCCCGGGGCGATGGGGCGGATTCCGGCACGTCGCAGTGGGGCCAGTTCAGACCATGGGAATTCGAGTCAACGTCGCAACAGTTGAATAGCACGGATCG
>JADGOT010000140.1 GCA_017882805.1 Glaciihabitans sp.
GCCACCAGTCGCTCGTTTCGGCGGCCTGCACCATGACGGTGCCGTCTCCGAGCAGCAGCATGTGATGCGGCGTGAACGGCGGCGCGTGCGTGAGGCTCTGCCACGACGATGTCGGCGGCCCCCCGGTGAACAGCGGCGCCGGATGCACGGGCCGCGGGCCGGGCCCGAAGGGGTCTCCGTGTGGCAACCGCCGAGCCGGCTTCGATGCGGCTCCGACTGCCGACGTCGCCGACACCACGAACGACAAACACAATCCGAGCGCGGCAACGACCGCGAATCCCCGCCGTGACTTCAATTTCCCAGCCCCCATGTCCGTGCCGACGAGCATTCGTCGGCAGCCAGGCCCCCAAAGCGGTCGAACCGTACGAGGGCACCACGCAGATTGCAACCCTGGCTGGGGTTCCGCGTGATACGCGCGCCGCGGCTGCGCGGGGGTCTTGGCAAGAACCTTGCTGATCGCCTTCTGCTGGAAGGGCGTGAGCGCACGCCTCGAAACCAGCGTCAATGGTTCGGACGCCATCGCGCAATGCGCAGGCACCGACACAAACCCACATGCAGCACTCCAACCGCTGACCAGCGGCTTCCGAACACATATGGGGGTTCAACTCGGGTGTCGGAGGAGCGACACACGCGCCAAGTACACGCGAGGCGTGGGAAGTGTGGCTGGTGGCGGCTCGAGGAGCGCCGATGCACTTTCCGCATCGATGCTCAACGAGATCCTCAGCCCGTTCAGCGCGGAGAACGCGTGAGCCGGCCTCGCGTTGCGAGCCGAGCCGCGTGATCCGCCGAACGAGCATGTCGACGGGAGTCGCGGTCGTTCCAGCCGAGCTGCTCGGCTGTGCCGAAAAGCGGGTTTTGCTCCGCGCCGGTCTACGTTGACTCGGTCGGGGGGGGGTTTGGAGTGCGGCGACATGAACCGACCTAACAGCGAAACGCAGAGCGACCGTGTGGCGCAGGCGTCAGGGATGGTGTCCGTTCAGGCTGAGTGTTCGCTCGGTGAGGCGATCGTGATGATCGAAGAACGAGCGCGGGCGATCGACCTGACGACCGAAGAGGTGGCGGACTCGGTTGTTGACCGACAGTTCCGGTTCTCGATCCGGTCGTAACCGTTTCTGTACTCTCACCGGGGAAGCCCTTGCATACCTCGGACTGCACGCGGCCACTGGGTCATTGACCTCTCACGCAGTATTGCTGGACTGCCCTGCGCATCGGGTCCACACTGCCTTCGCAATCGCATTCCTGGGGCAACGAGCGGTTTCAATTCCGTCGCGTTCCGAAAGCAATCCGATCGCGGCGTCCGTCGTGCGGCCCGTTTGCTCCGCGACGATCCGGGGACGTCAATTCGCGCCGCGCACGGTAGTGTGCAAGTGACAAAAGGTGAACCCTGAACGTGCTGGGCCGGCTTCGGCTGGTTTGTGAGCGATGCTCTGGACCCTGGCAGCGCGTGTGCAGCGTCTGATGCCGGGAGTGTCTATGGGTACGCGCGAGGTTCTGGAGCGCGACGCCGAACGCGGCGGGTCGCGGTAGAGCGTGATGGTTGGGGGCGAACGGCGTCTTCGAATTCTCGCTCGACTGGTCGGTAGCGGGTCGCCCGCGTTCGAGACGAAGCGGTTGTGTGAGGTGTGCGCCGACGTCACTCAAATGAGTGGTGCGGGGATCATGCTGATGTCCGGTGACGTGCCTCGCGGTTCGCTCTGCACGACTGATGAGGTGAGCGCGCTGATGGAGGAGTTGCAGTTCGGGTTGGGAGAGGGGCCGTGCGTCGACGCCTTTCAGCATGATCGACCGGTGCTCGAACCGAACCTCGCTGCGCCGATCGTCCCTCGTTGGTTGGCGTTCACGGGGCCGGTCGTCGAGGCGGGCGTGCGGGCCGTGTTCGGATTTCCTCTGCAGGTGGGCGCGGTGCGTCTCGGGGCACTCAATCTCTACTGCGACCGGCCGGGTCCGCTGAGCGACGACCAGCACGCCGATGCGCTGGTCATGGCCGACGTCGCGGCCCACACGATTCTGGTCCTGCAAGCAAACGCGCCGCCCGGCAAGCTCGCCGAAGAACTGGAGGCGGGCGCCGACTTGCAATACGTCGTGCACCAGGCCGCCGGCATGGTCGCCGCCCAGCTTGAGATCGGCGTCGGCCAAGCCCTCATCCGACTGCGTGCGTACGCGTTCGGCAACGACCAACCGTTGCGCCAGGTGGCCGACGCCGTGGTCGGTCGAACGTTGCGTTTCGCTGCCGAAGGCAGATACAAAGACCCGAAACCGTAACTCGATGTATCTCCCGGCGTGTCCGGCATCAGCACCGGCCGAGACGGGCGTAACCTCTGCGCCGGGCGACGCCGAATCGGGACCGCAACGGCTTCTGCCGAACCCAGAGTGGACGGAGTTCCAATGCCCAGAGAAGCTCTACTGGCGCAGACACTGGTGGAGTTGGCAGACACGCTCGTCGCCGACTTCGACGTGGTGGAGTTGCTGACCCTGGTTACCGACCGTTGCGTCGAGGTTCTCGACGTCACGTCCGCCGGAGTCATGCTCGTCGCACCCGACGGAGACTTGCGGGTCATGGCGTCGTCCAGCGACACGATGCGCTACCTCGAATTCTTCGAGCTCCAAGCCCAAGAAGGCCCGTGCCTCGACTCCTTCCGCACGGAACAAGCGGTCGTGAACCAGGACCTCGCCACGGTCGACGGCCGCTGGCCCCGCTTCGCGGCCGAAGCGCTCAAGGCCGGATTCCACTCAGCCCACGCGCTCCCCATGCGGCTACGAGGCACCGTCATCGGAGCACTCAACCTGTTCCACACCGCCCCGGGCAAGATGAGCAAAGCCGACATCGCCGCCGCCCAGGCTCTGGCCGACGTCGCAACGATAGCGATCCTCCAAAACCGCGCTGCGCTGGAAAGCCAAGTCGTGAACGAGCAACTCCAGACCGCGCTCAACACCCGCATCGTCATCGAGCAAGCCAAAGGAATGGTCGCCGAACGCCTAGACCTCAACATGGAAGAAGCGTTCACGACACTGCGCGCCTACGCCCGCAACCACAACCTCCGCCTCGTCGACGTCGCCTACAACATCATCGACAGCACTCTGACCACATCCGCGCTCGACGCTGCACCCCCCGACACAGCAGTCCTAGATCGCTCGGGCTTGTCACCTCGGTGGCGATCGGAGTGACGCTTCTCGACCTCGCGCTCCACGTCATGGGCGCGTTGCGAGCGCGCAGCGCTCAGGTGTTCGTGACGTAGGTGGCGGTGAACGCCTTGCCGGATGCGCTCAGCGATCCGACCGCGATCTGCGTCGCGCCGCCACCGTCGACCTGGTTGACGGCGGTCGGGGCCGACTTGCTCAGCGCCTTGTTGTCGAGGGTGAGACCGCTGAAGTTGACCGGCCTGAACTTCGGAAAGAGGCCGCTCCCGGACCCGCCCTGGACGTCGACCGAGGCCTGAGCCGGAGTGAAACCGGTGCCGTTCACGTAGGTTCCCTGCCCGGTCGTGGTGTCGCTGAACGAGGCCGTCTCGAAGCTCGGGCTGGC
>JADGOT010000141.1 GCA_017882805.1 Glaciihabitans sp.
AGGACACCCACGACCTGCTGATCACGCACAACTTCGTGATCGCCTGGTTCGTGCGGGAGACGTTTGGCGCTGAGTCGTGGCGCTGGATGGGCGTCAACCAGGCCAACTGCGGCCTCACGATCATCCGGGTGCGCTCAGCCAAGCCGCCTGTGCTGATCACTCACAACGACCTCGGGCACCTCGCGCCCGAACTGCGTACCGGTCTGCCCGCGCCTCAGCCCTACTAGCAGTAACTTGCTTGCCAACTAACTGAGCGGCTTCCGAAACCAGTTCGTCGCGTTCGGGTTCTCGTTGTAGGGCGGGATCTCTGCATAGCCGGTCGAGCGGTACATGCTGCCTGCGGCGACCAGGCTCGCGTTGGTGTCGAGTACGACCTCGGTCGCACCGAACCCGACGGCGCGCTGCTCGAGCTCCGAAAGCAGCGCCTTACCGAGACCACGACCTTGCAGGCGGGGCTGGATCCACAGGTGCTTGATTTCGTAGCGCACTTCGACGGGCTCAGTGACCGGAGTCGGCCCAGTGACCGGTAATTTCTTGATGCCTCCGCATCCGACGTCCTGGCCGTCCTCGACCACGACGAGAAAGACGCCGGCGGGCGGGAGAAAGTTCGCCGCCTTCGGAAATACGGGCGAGTAGTCGCCCGTCGGGAACGTCTCCCCGCGCATGCCGAAATATTCGGCGATGAGTGCGTGCGCGGCGGGATCATCGACGGAGGCTTCACGAAACGTCACCACGCATCGAGCGTACGGCTCAAATTGCTAGATTGGGCGCATGACAATTCGGGTGGCCGTCGTCGGAGCAACCGGCAGGATGGGCAAGGTCGTCGTGCGCCTCATCGAGGAGTCCGAGGATTTCGAACTCGCCGCATCCATCGACTCGAAGACGCCGCTCGATGCCGCCCTCGGCGCCGACCTCATCTTCGACGTGACCGTACCGGCCGTCTCGCAGAAGGTCGTCGAATTTGCGATCGAGAACGAGATCAGTATTGTCGTCGGCACCTCCGGCTGGTCGTCCGAACGCATCGCGACACTGAAGGCTCCGGTCGCGGCGCATCCCGACCTCGCGGTGTTGATCATCCCGAACTTTTCCATCGGATCGGTGCTCGCGACGTCGTTTGCGGCGCTGGCCGCGCGATTCTTTGATTCGATCGAGATCGTCGAAGCCCACGACGTCTCGAAGGTCGACTCGCCCTCCGGCACGGCCATCAGAACGGCAGAGCTCATCGGCGAGGCCCGGTCCAGCCTTGGCCCGGTCGTCGCACCGCATCACGACCAGCGGGCTCGCGGTCAGCTGATCGCGAGCGTCCCTATCCACAGCGTCCGGATGCAGGGAGTCGGCGCCCGTCAGGAAGTAATGCTTGGCGGTCGAGGCGAGCTGCTCTCGATCAAGCACGAAGCGGTGACACGCGACTCGTACGAGCGCGGAATTCTGCTCGCGCTACGGGCCGCAACCGATGCGACGGGAATCATCGTGGGCCTCGACAAGCTGATCGACCTCACCGGCGCCTCTGAGTGAATAAACGCCGAGTGAATAAACGCTGAGTGAAAAATCGCAACCTGATCGCCGCGCTCATCATGGCGGCGCTGCTTGCGCTGTACCTGGTGCTCGTTGTGCAGCACGCGATCCTTTTGCTGGGCACTGGCGTTCTGGCCGGCCAGCTTGAGGGTATTGCGCTGATCGTGCTGCCGAGCATTGGTGCGTGGGCCCTCATCTCCGAACTCGTGTTCGGTGCGCGCGCCCAGCGACTGCTCAGACTCATGACTGAACTGGGTGCGCTGCCGGTGGATGACCTTCCGCACCGTCCGAGCGGACGACCCGATCGTGCCGCGGCCGACGCCGAGTTTCCTCGATATCAGGCCGAGGTCGAGGCTGCCCCCGGCGACTGGACGCGCTGGTACCGGCTCGCGCTCGCCTACGACGCCAGCGGCGATCGTCGTCGTGCGCGCTGGGCGACCCGTCGGGCCATCAGGGTCGAGCGAGCATCGCGTCGATCGCCGACTCCACAGTCCGGTGCGTGAACTCGAAGCCGTCTGCGACCAAGCGATCGGGAGCCACGTTCTGGCTGGTCAGCAGTAGGTCCCTGCCCGCATCTCCCAGAAACGTCGTGATGACCCAGCCCGGAATCCGGAACACGTAGGGACGTCGCATCCGCTTCGCCAGGTAGGACGTGACCTGGCCCGACGTCGCGGGCGTCGGCCCCGTCAGGTTGACCGGACCGCTGAGCTTGCTCACGAGCAGGTGACGGATGGCTGCGGCCTCGTCATGCAGGCTGATCCAGGACCAGTTTTGTCGGCCCGAGCCAAATCGCGAGCCGAGGCCAAACCGCGTTAGCGGGATCAGGGGAGTGAACGCGCCGCCCCGACCGACAACGACACCCGTGCGAAAGGTAACCACGCGGGTAATCTTCGGAACCGCCTGCGCTGCCGCCTCCCAGGCGCCGACGACGTCGGGAAAGTAGCCGGTGCCCTTCGGCGACTGCTCGGTCAGCTGCTCGCCCGGGCGATCGCCGTAGTACCCGATCGCCGAGCCGCAGAGAAACACGGTCGGGGGATGAGTCGCGGCACTGATCGCCGCGGCGAGTGTCCTCGTCGTGTCGATCCGAGAGCTCAGGATCACCCTGCGGTATGCCTTCGTCCACGGAATGCGGCCCGTGGAGGCGCCCGACAGGTTGATGACGGCATCCACTGTTCCGAGCACGGTGCGGTCGAGTTCTCCAGTCGACGGCGACCAGTGCACCTCGCTCGGCGATTTCGGTTTCGATCGCACCAGGCGCAGAACGGTGTGCCCTTCGGCCTCGAGCTGCCGAACGAGCTCGGTTCCGATGAAACCGGACGCGCCCGAGACGAGAATCCTCAGGCCTGCTCGCGCGGGCACTAGGCCAGGCTGGCTTCGAGGGTGATCGGGATGCCCGCGAGCGCCTGTGACACGGGGCAGTTTGCCTTGGCATCGGCAGCGAACTTCTGGAAGTCCTCCTCGCTCAGGCCGGGAACCTTCGCGCTGACCAGAAGGTGGCTGCCTTTGATGCCCTCGCCGGGCACGAACGTGACGGCCGCGGTGACCTGCAGGCTCTCGGGCGGGGTGCCATTGCCGCCGAGTGCGTTGGAGAGCGCCATGGAGTAGCAGGCAGAGTGTGCGGCTCCGAGAAGTTCCTCGGGGTTGGTCTTGCCGACCTCACCCACAGACCGCGCCTGCCACGACACGGGGAATTCCGCCGCGTCTGACGAGTCGAGGGATGTGGTGCCAGATCCGGTCTGCAGATCGCCGAACCAGAGTGTTGTCGCTTCGCTCGTGAGGGCCATGGGGGTTCCTTCCGTGGGGAAGACTCCAGCCTATGTCGAGCTAGCGAGACGGGGTAGCAGTGGAGTGAGCTACGCGGCGGCGGGAGTGCTGCGCTTGCGTCCGAGCACGCCGAGGCGAACCAGGAGCAGGTAGATCTGGCAGCCGAGGCAGTATGCGAAGACCGAGTTGAGGAACGCGGCGATGAAAGCGAGGCCAGCGGCGATCGGCAGCGCAAGTTGGAGGCCGGGGATGAACGACAGCAGCAGTCCGGCGAGCGTGATGACGAGGCCGACACCCTGGGCGAAAGTAGGGGGAGTCGGGTCTTCGAGCTCGGTCGGGGGCTTCAGGCGCGGGCGAATGACCGCCTTGAAGAAGAGGCCGTACGGGTGGCGCTTGACGCCAGCGAACGCGCCCCAGGCGAATACGAGGGTGATAAACGCGAAGATGACCGTGGCGACGAGGGTGTGGCCGGTCAGCCAGACGCCGATCGTGACGAGCAGCAGCACGCCGGTGATGGCGGCGCCGAAACGCGGTCCGCGCGGGTCAATGCCATTTGTTGAGTCAGCCATGAGGATCTCCGGGTTCGAGTGGGCGAACGCGCGCCTATGCGGCGGCGAGGATGTCTGCGAGCGCCGCGCGAACATCCGCCTGGCGCGGTGCGCCGCCGATGCGAGCGCGGATGATTCCGGCGCGGTCGAGGATGAGCGTCGTCGGGGTCTGGAGCACATTGAACTGCGCGGCAATGTCGGGGCGGTGGGTGAGGTCGAGGTCGACGTGGCTGACGCCATCCGTCGAGTCCGCAATCTGGCCGAGCACCCGGCGCGTGGGCACGCAGGGTGCGCACACCTCGGTAGAGAACTGGAGCAGGGTGGCCTTCTCGCCGCGGGCAACTTCGGGCAGGTTGACGGCATCCTGACTGCGACGCCCGCTCGGAGTGCTGATGCGGCCGTTGCGGGCCTGCCAGATGAGCCCGAGCGCGGTGGCGAGCACGACGAGTCCAAGAAGGATCGCGACAACGGCCACCGGGCTCATATCGAAACATTAAGCGTATTTTTGGGCTCGGACCGGAGTGTGAACGGATGTTACGTCGGTCGTCCCGGCTAACGTGGGGGCCGTGCCTGATGAGATTTCGTTCCGTTCCGATGTCACCGTCGAATTAGTTCGAGCGAATGCGTCGGATGCCGACGTTCTATTCGCCGCCCGCGTCTCGACCCAGGGGGAGCAGACCCTCGAGTCTGCCCAGGACGAATCGCTCGATACGTCGCGCAGCAAGGGCCTCATTAACTACCTGATGCGTGACCGCCACGGGTCGCCGTTCGAGCACAACTCGATGACCTTCTATGTGCAGGCGCCCATCTTCGTGTTCCGCGAGTTCATGCGTCACCGCATGGCGTCGTACAACGAAGAGAGTGGTCGCTATCGCGAGCTGAATCCGGTCTTCTACGTACCAGGACCCGACCGCAACCTTCTCCAGGTCGGTAAGGCCGGTGCGTACGACTTCCTGCCGGGCACTCCCGAGCAGACTGCGTTGGTGGACTCCGAGGTGCGGGCATCCTGCGAGGCGGCGTATGCGTCGTATCAGCGGATGCTTGACGCCGGCATCGCGCGCGAGGTCGCGCGGATCGTGTTGCCTGTGACGATCTACTCGTCGATGTACGTGACCATGAACGCTCGGTCGCTGATGAACTTCCTGTCGCTACGCACCAAGCGCGAGGGCACACACTTCCCCTCGTTCCCGCAGCGGGAGATCGAGATGGTCGCCGAGAAGATGGAAAACTTCTGGCTCGACCTGATGCCCCTCACCGCCGAAACCTTCAACGCGAACGGTCGCGTAGCCCCTTAGCCCCGGCCCCGGCCAAGACCTGACTTGCGTTGTGCAGGAGTTTCGACCTCGACTTCCCCGAAACTCAAAGCAGAGGCGGCGCCAACAGCCAGTTTTTCCTGCACAACGGTGGAAGTCGACCAGTCCCGAACACCACAGTTGTGCGCGGAACAGTAGTCAGCCCTCGGGCCACTGGTCGTCGAAGGATGTCGCAGCGCGCACAGTGTCGGGGTGCAGACGGTCATAGAAACCATCAGACGGCGCGGGGGGATTGCGTCCACCGGCGAGCTTCTCGGCGCTGGGCACACACGAGCGGGCATCTTTCAGGCGAGCACGGGCGGCGGGGTGTGGCGAATCCGCAAAGGTTGGTACGCCGACCCCTCCGTCGGCGCGGATGTTGCCCGAGCGTGGCGTGTTGGCGGTCGGCTGGACTGCGTGAGCGCTGCCGAGCACTACGGCCTTTGGGTACCGGAGCGTCCGGACCTTCTGCACGTCGCCGTTCCCGTAACCTCGTCGCGGCTACGCACGCCCTCAACGGCGCGGATGCGCCTTAGCGAAACTCCGGATGCGTCAACTCGTGTGCATTGGACGGGGTCATCACTTCAGGGGGATCGGGTAGCTGTCCCGGTGGTGGACGCGATTGCCCAGGTTTTTCGCTGCGGCGGTATCAACCAGGGGTTCGTCGTGCTCGAGTCGGCCGCGAGCCTGGGCAAGATCAGCCGTGCGGAGTTGTCGCAACTCACTGACGGGCTCAGTGTGACCGCTCAGCGTTGGGCTCGCCTTGCCGCTGGCCTATCTCAAAGTGGCACTGAATCGCTCGTGAAACTCATGCTTCTGCGGTTGGGCGTGGCATTCCGTCAGCAGGTCGTGATTCCCGGCGTAGGACGGGTCGATTTTCTTCTCGGCGAGCATCTCGTTGTCGAGGTTGACAGTAAGCAGCATCACTCCGATCCATACGCTGACCGCAAGCGGGATGCCGCTCTGAGCATTGTGGGTAAGCGGGTGTTGCGATTCATGTATTCGCAGGTTGTGTACGAGTCAGCGGAGGTCGAGGCGGCCATCCTCAGCGCGCTAGCCCGCCTGGATCACCGCCGAGCCTGATTCACCCGTTGTGCAGGAGTTTCCAACTATCTCCGGCTGGATGGCCGCGCTAGATCCATACGCCTTGGGCGAAACTCCTGCACAACGGAGTGAGGAGGTGGGCAACGGCGGCCAGCCGGTAGCCTTATGGGGTGTCCACGCAGAACAATCCATTTGGCCAGGTGCTTGTCGCACTCGTGACGCCGTTTGCCGCAGACGGCGAAGTGGACTGGGCCGACGTCGAGAAGCACATCGACGACGTGATCAACGACGGAGCCGACGGCATCGTGGTCACGGGCACGACCGGCGAGACCAGCACGCTGACCGACCCCGAGAAGCTGAAGCTGGTCGAGGTGGCGAAGGATGTCGCGAACGGACGCGCCAAGATCATCACGGGCGGCGGCTCCAACGAGACCGCGCATGCCATCGAGCTCTACAAGCACAGCGAGAAGGCCGGCGCCGACGCCGTCATGATCGTCACGCCGTACTACAACAAGCCCACCCAGGCCGGCGTTCTCACCCACTTCCGGATGATCGCCGACGCGACAGACCTGCCGGTCATCCTGTACGACATCCCCGGTCGCACCGGCATCCCGATCAAGTACGAGACCATATTGCGCGCGTCGCAGCATCCGAACATCCGCGCAATCAAGGATGCGAAGGGTGACTTCAGCGAGGTCAGCCGGGTGTTGAACCAGACCGACCTGCTGTACTTCTCGGGCGACGACTCCAACGTGCTTCCACACCTGTCCATCGGCGCAGTCGGACTCATCGGTGTCACGGCCAACATCGCGGCGGCGCCGTATCGCCGCATTATCGATGCGGTCAACAACAACGACCTAGCGACCGCAACGAAGGAGCACAAGCAGCTCGAACCTCTCGTGCGCGCTGTCATGACCCACGTGCCGGGCACGGTTGCGGCGAAGTACATCCTGCACGGGCTCGGCCGCATCCACAGCCCGCGAGTGAGACTGCCGCTCGTTGGGCCCGAGGATGCCGAGGCAGCGCTCATTGAGGATGAGGTCGCCCTCGTCGGCGAAATCCCGGGCGTTGATCTCACCAACTTCCGACCCGACCGTAACGCGGCCGCGGGCGGCGCACTACCGAAGGTCGCCGGTACCACGCGCTAGCGCCAACCAAACAGACTTCCACCTGAGGCTGAAGGCCTCGCAGCACCCAACCCATAGGACTCGATGCCAGTAAACGTCTACCAGCCAGCCAAGCTCCAGCCAGGAACACTTCGGGTTATTCCGATTGGTGGCCTCGGTGAGATCGGCCGCAACATGACCTCGTACGAGATCGACGGCAAGATCCTGATCGTCGACTGTGGCGTGCTGTTCCCGGAAGAGACGCAGCCCGGTGTCGACCTGATCCTTCCCGACTTTTCGCCTATCCGCGACCGTCTCGACGATGTGCTCGGCATCGTGTTGACCCACGGCCACGAGGACCACATCGGTGCGGTGCCGTACCTGCTGAGACTCCGGGCGGACATCCCGCTCATCGGCTCGACGCTGACGCTTGCCCTTGTTGAGGCGAAGCTGAAGGAGCACCGCATCACGCCGTATTCCTTGACCGTGAAGGAGGGCCAGACCGAGAAGCTTGGCCCCTTCGAGCTCGAGTTCATTGCCGTCAACCATTCGATTCCGGATGCGCTCGCCGTTGCCATCAAGACGAAGGCTGGTGTGGTGCTTCACACGGGCGACTTCAAGATGGATCAGCTGCCCCTGGATGACCGGATTACTGACCTCCGCGCGTTCGCGAGGCTCGGCGAGCAGGGCGTCGACCTGTTCCTGCCGGACTCGACGAACGCCGACGTTCCCGGCTTCACCCCACTCGAGCGCGATATTGGGCCAGTGCTTGAGAGCGTCATTGCCAAGGCTCCGCGACGCGTAATTGTCGCGAGCTTCTCGAGCCACGTTCACCGTGTGCAGCAGGTGCTGGATGCCGCGGTCGCCAACAACCGCAAGGTCGTGCTGATGGGCCGCTCGATGGTGCGCAACATGGGCATCGC
>JADGOT010000142.1 GCA_017882805.1 Glaciihabitans sp.
CCACGCGTCCTCCCTCGTTGTTTGCACATCAAGAGAAGACACCATCGGATCCCCCGATGGCCAGTGGGATCGCCCTCGCGCCAGGCCGCCGAGCAGGCCGCCCACCCCAACAGCGGCCCGCGCAGGCAGCCGGGTGATCAGCTCAAACCGCTGCATTCAAATCGACGAAGAGCCCTAGTAAGGCGCTTGCACCCGCCGGGCGCCGGAGCCGACGCCGAGCGGGCCGCGGGTGAGCCGCAGACGCTAGGCGGACGACGACAATGGCAGAAATACCACTGACCTCCGAGGCCGCGTTCGACACCCTCTTGACCTCGATCGCTGAAGACGCAGTGACAGCATCGATTCACTGGCGACTCTGCAAAGATCTGTTCGCGTCAGTTCCGGAGTTCGTCAGCGAACTCAATGATTCGCCGGCATTCTGGTCTCTGACGATGAACGCTCACCGCGAGGTGACGCTGTTCCGGCTGGGGCGGCTGTACGACCAGCAAAGGGGGGCGCTCAGTCTCCGGAGTCTTGTAGACACGATCGCGACGAATCGGCATCTCTTCGACGTTGACCGGTTTAGGGAGCGGCTGAAGGGTAACCCGTTTGTTGACAGCCTCGCTGATGCCGCCAGACAACCGGACGAGGCGACGTTGGTTCAGGACGCGAACAGCGTCTCGGAGGAATCCGATCCGTTGGTAAAGAAGCTCCTCGCCATCCGGAACCGGGTTCTCGCGCACCGCGATCCTCGGGTAGTCCTGGGCACCGTTGCGGATCCGAGTCAAGCGCTCGACCCACTCGACATGGACAAGCTTCTCGAACGCGCATCGATGGTTGTCAACCGATACTCAAGTATGTTCCGTGCGGGGACTCATGCAATGTGGATGTTCGGAGGCGACGACTGGAAGCGGGTGTTGGGTCACGTCAGAGACGACCTGACCGCCAGAAGAGCAAAACTCGCAGCGGAGATCGCACGCGCCGAGGACACCCCGAGGACCGCCTGACACGGCGCTGCTCCCGACGGCCGGCTGACGACGACCGACCGCTGTGGTTGAGTCGCTTGCCGGCCGGCCACATGCCATCGGCGGCATTCCGGCTCACCACCGCTGGCCAGTGTGCCACGAGCGCGACGCAGCCCGCACCAGCCGTAGCCTCTCGTCTCCTCGCCCCACCGTGCCCACCCTCGTGGTCTTCCCGCGAATTGCCCCACGGTTGCCAATTGCAGTCGGGATCTCGGGTGCGACAATCCGCCCGTCGCCGCTCTCCACCCGCGCTCGACTCGCTCCACCAGTCCCAAGAGGTGCGGGCGACGAAGAAAATGGTCGGGTTCGGTCAGCAGGCCGCCACGTGAACGTCGAGGCTACCCTCGCACCTTCTGAGCTGTCGCCGAGCTATCCGCCAGTGCTGGTTCGCCCGATACCTGGGTAGACACTGCGTTGTGCGTCGCCCGCTTGACAGCCCCATACGTTTGTGGTGACTGGAAGGCCGGTGGAACATGGGGGCCGTGTTGATCGTCGACGACATCGCGGGCAACGGCCGACTGCGTGAGTCACTGCTCGCACCCGACGTCGTGATGTGTTTCGAATGGCGGGAGTCCACCCGTGCGCAGGAGGTGGCGGAGTAGAGGTCATCGCGATGACGAAGTCCACTCATCGAGCATCCACGCGGCGGCCGCGAAGTGACCGCCAGAAGACGGTGAGGAATCGCCCCTCTCCTGAGGAGCGCGAAGGCACCGTGACCGCCCGTGAGGACACGGCCACTCTGCGCGAAGACGCGGCCGCTGTACGGGAAGAGGCCGCCGGTCTGCGCGAGGAGACGTCAACGCTTCGTGAGGAGCAGGAAGGCGCGGTGACTGCTCGTGAGGTCACGGCCACTGTGCGCGAAGGCGCGGCCGCTGTACGGGAAGAGGCCGCCGGTCTGCGCGAGGAGGCGTCGACGGTTCGTGAGAGCACGGCCACTCTGCGCGAAGACGCGGCCTCTGTACGGGAAGAGGCCGCGCAAGCCAGGCAGGATCTGCGCCATTCGCGCGACCTGCTCGACCAAACCGGGCGGCTGGCGAAAGTCGGCGGAATCCAGTTGGATGTGGCCACGCAGACCCTTTACTGGACCGAGGAGGTCTATCGCATCCATGAGGTCGATCCTGCCATCAAGCCGACGGTTGCCGCAGCGATCCAATTCTACGCCCCTGAAGCGCGGCCGGTCATCGCCGCCGCCGTACAGGCCGCCATCGACCTAGGCACCCCGTTTGATCTTGAACTTCCGCTGATGACCGCGCGGGGCCGGCACATCTGGGTGCACGCGCTGGGGACCGCCGAGCGCCGCGATGGCAAGACGATTCGTGTCTATGGTGCGTGTCAGGACATCACCGCGCGCAAGCAGGCGGAAGTAGAACTCGAAAGCCTCGCAAGATTCCCATCCGAGAACCCCGACCCGATCTTGCGCATCGCCCGAGACGGCACGCTGCTTTATATCAACCCGGTCGGCCTGAGCCTGCTGCCGCAGTGGCATCTGGAAGTTGGCCATGCGAGCCCCCCAAGACTGCGG
>JADGOT010000143.1 GCA_017882805.1 Glaciihabitans sp.
AACCGCGTGAAAGCGCGCGATGTCTTTTCCGACGATGTGCGTACCGGGCCAGCGACGGTCGAAGGTTGCATTGTCGGTGCCGTACCCCACGGCGGTGATGTAGTTGAGCAGCGCGTCGAACCAGACGTAGAGCACGTGCGACGTGTCCCACGGAATCTGGATGCCCCAGTCGAAGCTCGACCTCGAAATCGACAGGTCGTTGAGGCCCTGCTTCACAAAGGAGACGATCTCGTTGCGCACACTCGCCGGCTGAATGAAGTCGGGCTGCGACTCGTAGAGGTCGAGCAGCGGCTGCTCGAACTGGCTCATCTTGAAGAAATAGTTGGTCTCCTTGAGCACCTCGATCGGGCGGCCGTGGATCTTGCAGACCAGCTGGCCGGCGTAGTCACCGTCGGGCGTCTCCATCAGGTCATCCTGCTGCTTGAACTCCTCGCAGCCCACGCAGTAGTAGCCCTCGTACTCGCCCTTGTAGATGAAGCCGTCGTCGTAGAGCTTCTGCAGGAAGATCAGCACGGCCTTCTCGTGGCGCTCATCGGTCGTTCGGATGAAGTCGTCGTTGGCGATGTTGATGGTCTCGAGGAGCGGCAGCCACGCGTCAGCGACGAGTTTGTCGGCCCACGCTTTCGGAGTGGTGTCGTTCGCGACCGCGGTGCGCAGAATCTTCTGGCCGTGCTCGTCGGTACCGGTGAGAAGCCAGGTGTCGTCGCCGGCCTGGCGATGCCAGCGGGCAAGGATGTCTGACGCAACTTCTGTGTAGGCGTGACCGATGTGCGGCACATCATTCACATAGAAGATGGGCGTGGTCAGGTAGAAGGGCTGCCTAGGCATCCCGCAATTCTACGGGGACCGCCGAGCGTGTTACGCGGCTTGCACCGCGCGCATATTAGTCACTAATATGTTAGTTACTAATGTATTGGAGTCCCGTGGACCGCCCACCTCTCTCGCTGCGAATTACGCGCGGATTCGTTGTCTTCGTAGGCATCGGACTACTCGCCATCGCCGTTCTCACGATCGTCATCATCACCAGCCTCGTTGTGCCCGGTACGGCGCTCGACAGTATGTGGAAGGCGAAGCCCGAGTCCCGAGCCCTGTTCGACAGCCTCGGACTGTGGGGCATCCTGCTGTTGGTGTTCCTCGGTGTGCTCGCGCTGATCACAGGGATCTCCCTGCTGCAGCGACGACGGTGGGCGCGCTGGGTTACCGTCGCGCTGCTCGGGGCCAATGTCGTTCCCGACCTCGTTCAGGGGTTCGCGGGCAAACCCGAGATCCTCCTCGCCGCCGTGCCGGTCGCACTCGTGGTGGTCTGTCTGGCTCTGCCGATCGTGGGACGAGTGCTCCGCCCGCGTCGGGAGCGGCGAGAGAATTAGGTCATGAGCGACGCCGAGAATGCCATTGTGGATTGGCGGTCAGCAAAGAAAGCCGCCACGCGCGCCAGGATACGAGGCGCCGCTCTCGAACTGTTCCGCCGCGACGGGTATGAAGGCACAACGGTAGAGCGGATCGCCGCCGCGGCCGGCGTGACGCACACCACGTTCTTTCGGTACTTCCCCACCAAAGAGGATGTCGCGCTCAGCGACAACTACGACCCACTGATCGCCGAGCTCCTCCGAGCGCGTCCCGCCGGTGAATCCGTCGCTGAGAAGGTATGCGCCGCTCTGCTCGAGGGACTCACCGCGATTTACGGTGAGTATCGGGACGAGTTGCTCGAGCAGATGCGGCTCGTGCAGTCTGTGCCCGCCCTGCGCGCCCGTGTCTGGGAGGTTCTCGTCGACACCGAACGCAACCTGCTGGATGGGCTAGGAGACGACTCGCTCGAAACGCGAGCGGTTGTGAGCGGCATTCTGGCGACCTCGACCACAATCATCCTCGCCTGGGCGGAAGCGGACGGACGCGAGAGGCTACCGACGCTTCTCGCGTCTGGTTTCGCCGCCCTGCGCCGGTTCTAAGGCTCCGGGCTTACTTCGAGCACGATCTTGCCCAGACCGTGGCGTTTGCCGAGCCGCTCGTAGGCGGCGCGCACCTGGTCGAGCGGGAACGTCGCCGCGATAGGAACCCGCAGCTCGCCGGCCGCGATCAGGCGAGCCAAGTCGATCAGGACTTCACGGGGTGAGACGGTCGCCATCCCGTCGCCCTTGACGCCGTACTTCTTTCGCCCTGCGAGGTCAGCGATCGTGTTGATACGGTCCCGGTCGACACCCAGAGCGACGGCGACCTCGACGTTGCCGTCGCCATGAGTGTCGATGAAGGCATCCACCCCGTCGGGAACAATCTTGCGGATGCGGTCGGCCAGACCCTTGCCGTATTCAACCGGGATGGCGCCGATGCTGGTCAAGAACGCGTGGTTCTCCTTGCTGGCGGTTGCGACCACCGCTGCTCCCGCGAGAACCGCGAGCTGGGTGGCGAGGATGCCGACACCGCCTGCCGCCCCGGCGACAACGACGGTGTCGCCGCGACGCACACGAACGGCATCCACACAGGCGCGCGCGGTTGAACCCGCAATGTAGAGAGATCCGGCCGCGTCCCACGGAACGCCGTGTGGCTTCGGGATGACACGGTCTGCGGCGATCGTGACGGACTCGGCCTGGGCGCTGCGCTGATCGGAGAAACCGATGACGTCGTCGCCGACGGCGACGCCATCCACCCGGTCACCAACCTCGACGATCACTCCCGCGAAGTCGCTGCCCTGTCCCGACGGAAACGTTGCCGGCCAGCGCTCATGCAACGCGCCCTCTCGGATGCCGATCTCGCCCGGGTTGATTCCGGCCGCGACCACGCGCACCCGCACCTCACCCGCCCCGGGCGAACGGTCCTCGACCTCGACGACCTTCAAAACGTCTACCGCGCCATAGCGATCGAACCGGACTGCTTTGGACACGTGGACCTCCATTGGTTTGCATCCCAGCCTCTCACGGAGTTTTAGCGAGCGGCCAGCGCTCCCTCGTAGAGGTCTCGACGACTAAGACCAGTCGACTCGGCGACCTCGGCGGACGCCTCCTTGAGCCGAACGCCCTGCGCGACGAGAGCCAGCACCTGGGCGATGCCATCGGGAAGATTCGCGGTCGCAGGCTCCGCACCAGCGACGACGAGGCAGATCTCGCCGCGCGCCCCATCGGCAAAGTAGGCGGCGAGCTCGGCGGCGGTTCCGCGCCGCACCTCCTCGTAGAGTTTCGTGAGCTCACGACAAACCACGGCACGCCGATCCGGACCCAGAGCCGTCACGAGATCGGCAAGAGCCGCCGGAAGCCGGTTGGGCGACTCGAAGAAGACCATTGTGCGAGGTTCGCGAGCGAGAGCCGAGAAGTGCGCGACCCGCCCCTTGCGCGGAAGAAAACCCTCGAATGTAAAACGGTCGGTCGGAAGTCCGCTCACCGCGAGCGCGGCAAGAACGGCGCTCGGACCAGGCAGCACAGTCACGTTAACCCCGGCCGCCGCAGCCGCCGCGACGAGCGGAAACCCGGGATCGCTGATTGCCGGCATCCCGGCGTCAGACAAAACCAGCACATCCTGTTCGCGCGCCAGCTCCACAATCTCGCTGGCCCGAGCATCCTCGTTGTGCTCGTGAAGTGGAATAAGGCGCGGCCGGTTGTCGATGCCCAGAGCGCTCAACAGGTGGATGGTGGTGCGCGTGTCCTCTGCGGCAATGATGCCGACAGTGCCGAGCGCGTCCACGAGGCGGCGTGACACATCACCGAGATTGCCAATCGGTGTGGCGGCGAGGATGATCACGGCTCATTGTCCCATTCCGTTTCATCGGCATTGCTTCGTTAGCATTGCGGGATGACGAATCCGGGCGATGGCGATTTCGAAAATCTCCTCGTGTCGCCCAGTCGGAGCGCCGAAACTGCACGCCAGCTACACGAGCTCGAGAACCGAACCCTCACCGACCGGCTCTGGGATGCGCTTGCGACGACTCCCGAACGCACCCGCGCGGTTCGCGCGATCGGGCCAATCGCCGTCACCCTCCTCGCTGCGGGAACCCGACTCTGGAATCTGGGTAGTCCGCGCAGCCTCGTGTTCGACGAAACCTTTTACGCCAAAGACGCCTACACGCTGTCAAAACTTGGCTACGAGGGAACCTGGCAGCCGAACCCCGATCCGGGATTCGCGGTGGGCCATGTCAACACCTACCTAACACCGGGATCGTTTGTCGTTCATCCGCCACTGGGCAAATGGATCATTTCCCTCGGTTATGACTGGCTGGGGGTCACCGACCCAAGCAGCTGGCGCATTATGACCGCCATCTGCGGAATCCTCGCTGTCGTGCTCGTCATGATGATTGCGAAGTACCTCTTCAAATCGACGCTGGTCGCAACAATCGCCGGATTCCTGATGGCGATCGACGGCAATGCAATTGTCATGAGCCGCGTCGGACTACTCGACAACTTCGTGATGTTGTTCGCGTTGCTCGGTTTCGGTGCCATCCTGCTCGACCGGCAATGGAGCGCGACGCGGCTCTCGATGTGGATCGCGTCCCGCGACAGCCAGGGCAAATCGACCAGTTGGGGGCCAGCACTCTGGTGGCGGCCATGGCTGATTCTGGCCGGACTCGCGTTCGGCCTGGATGCGGCCGTCAAGTGGAGCGGCATCTACTTTCTTGTACTTCTCGTGCTCTATACGGTTGCGGTGGATGTCTTCGCCCGGCGCGACGCGGGCGTCTCCAACTGGGTGACGGGGACCCTGCTCAAACAGGCGCCGACGACATTTCTTCTGACCGTCCCGATCGCCGCGGCCGCCTATCTCACCAGTTGGACCGGATGGTTTGTGACCAAGGGCGGGTATGACCGCAACTTCGCCGACCAGCCGGGAAACGCGTGGACAGGACCACTCGCCTGGGTACCGCACGCACTCCAAAGCTTCTGGCAATTCGAGGTACAGGTCTACAACTACAACGTCAATGAGCACTCCCCTCATCCGTACGCAGCAAACCCTCTGACCTGGCTGCTGATGATCCGCCCGACCAGCATGTACTTCGCTAGCGCCAACTTGGGCCAACACGGCTGCACCGTGAACTTCTGCGGGTCGTCGATAACCGGGATCGCGAACCCCCTGATCTGGTACGCGGGAGTCGCTGCCGCGATCTACCTGCTGTACCGACTGATCCGGTTCCGGGAGTGGAGAGTCGGCATCATCCTGGCCGGGCTCGGTGCCGGATACCTGCCGTGGCTGCTTTACACGAGCCGCACCGTTTTCCAGTTCTACACGATCGACTTCGAGCCCTACCTCATCTTGGCGATCGCCTTCGTGGCATCGCAACTGATCGGAACCCGCGGTGAGTTCGAGTATCGAAGAGCGACCGGGATGCGCTGGATCGCGGTGTTCCTGCTGGCAGCGGTTGCGATCAGTATCTTCTACTGGCCGCTGTGGACGGGCCAGCAAATCGACTTCAAGTACATGCAGTTGCACTACTGGATTCAGACCTGGGAGTAACGCACTGTTACACGCGAGACGAAGCTCCCGCCGCTGCTCGGGTAGCGTAATCGCATGGCAGATAGAGAGTACGGATTCCGTACCCGCGCAATCCACGCGGGCAACATTCCCGATCAGGTGACGGGCGCGCGGGCGCTGCCGATCTACCAGACAAGCGCCTTCGTCTTCGATGACACCGCGGATGCGGCGGCCCGCTTCGCGCTCCAGAAGTACGGCAACATCTACTCGCGTCTGGCCAATCCAACGGTTGCCGCTTTCGAAGAGCGCGTCGCCAGTCTCGAGGGCGGAATCGGTGCCGTTGCGACCGCCAGCGGCCTGAGCGCGCAATTCGTAACTTTTGCCTCACTTGCCGGCGCGGGCGACCACATCGTCGCATCCGCCAACTTGTACGGCGGCTCGATTACCCAGCTGGATGTCACGCTGCGCCGATTCGGCGTCGAAACCACGTTCATCAAGAGCTCTGATCCGGCCGACTATGCCGCCGCGATTCAGGAGAACACCAAGCTGATCTTCGCGGAAACCATCGCGAACCCTTCCGGCGAGATCGCCGACCTCGAGGGGCTCGCCGAAGTTGCGCACGCGCACCACCTGCCGCTCATCATCGACTCGACCATCGCGACGCCGTATCTGAACCGTCCGCTCGAGTGGGGAGCGGATGTCGTCATCCACTCCGCGACGAAGTTCCTCGGCGGGCACGGAACGACCCTCGGTGGAGTTGTGGTCGAGGGCGGCCGCTTCCACTGGGCCAATGAACACTTCCCCAAATTCGATGAGCCGACCCCGACCTACGGCGGGCTCAACTGGCACGGCATCTTCGGCGAGTACGCGTTTCTCACCCGACTCCGCGCCGAGCAGCTCCGGGACATCGGCCCAACGCTTGCGCCCCACTCGGCCTGGCTCCTCGCCCAGGGTGTCGAAACACTTCCCTTCCGCATTCAGGCGCACGTCGACAACGCGCGAATCGTCGCAGAGTGGCTGGATGCCGACCCGCGCATCGAGTTCGTCAACTGGGCAGGACTTGCGGCACATCCGCACCACGAACGCGCCAAGAAGTACCTGCCGAAGGGACCCGGTTCGGTGTTTTCGTTCGGCGTCAAGGGCGGACGCGCGGTTGGCCAACGATTCATCGAGTCTGTCGATCTGGCGAGCCACCTCGCGAATATCGGCGACGCCAAGACGCTCGTCATTCACCCCGCATCGACGACCCACGCCCAGCTCAACGAGCAGCAGCTCATCGAGGCTGGCGTACTCCCGGGCCTGGTCCGGCTTAGCGTCGGAATAGAAGACCCCGAGGACATTGTTTATGACCTTGACCAGGCTTTGACCGCGGCACTGAAGGACGACTAATGAGCAGTACGACGCAAGAGACCGTTTCGCTAGCGAACGGACTCACCTGTGAGGTCCCTTCGGACTCGCCGCTCGGCAAGCTCCTGAAGTCGCAGCGCACCTGGGTCGGCCCGAACGCCAAAGAGCGACTGAAGATCCTGCGCAACGCCAAGTCGATCGCGATCGTCGGTGCGTCGCCCAATGCAGCACGAGCCAGCTACTTCGTTGGCACCTACCTGCTGCAGTCGAGTGACTACCGCGTCTATTTCGTGAACCCGATGGCCGACGAGATTCTCGGCCACAAGGCCTATCCAGACCTGGCATCACTTCCCGAGGTACCAGATATCGTCGATGTGTTCCGTAAGGGCAGCGACATCCCGTCGGTCATCGATGAGGTTCTCGCCGTGGGAGCGAAGACTGTTTGGGTTCAGCTCGGCATCTGGAATCAGGATGCGGCCATCTACGGCGAGAGCAAAGGCCTGACGGTCGTGATGGACCGCTGCATCAAGATCGAGCACGCTCGGTTCAACGGCGGCCTGCACCTTCTCGGGTTCGATACCGGTCAGATCACGAGCCGCAAGACCATTCGCTAGCCCGCGCATTACGGAAGGTTGCGCTCGGGGAGGCGGTCCCCGCCATCGCGAAATAACCTTGGCGCATGACTGGACCAGCTCTCACCGCACCACTCGTCTCAACCCAGTGGCTCGCCGACTACCT
>JADGOT010000144.1 GCA_017882805.1 Glaciihabitans sp.
GCTGAGCAGTTACGCGAAGACAGCGACGCTCTCGACCACTTCGCGGAAGAGATCGCCGAGGAACTCGCGGATCTCGCCGAGTCGGGCATCTCCCTACCGGTACGCGCACTGGCAAGCAATCCCCCCGCACTCCGGCAGCGCCTCATCCGACTCGCGGTCGAGAGCGAGTTCCACGTCTCCCTCAGTCGCGTGCACACGCTCGAGGTCGCCCGGCTGATTACCGACTGGCACGGCCAGAAACCGCTCGACCTGCCGGGCGTTAGGGTTGAGAGGCAGGGCGGCCTGCTCATCTTCACCGCGACGGAATAGGTGCCAATGGAAGCCAGCGACGTTTCAGCCGATCTCACCCGGGTACTGGTCTCCGAGTCGGAGATCCGCGCGAAGCTGGCCGAGCTTGCCCGACGCATCGAGAACGACTACGACGGCGATCGCCCACTGCTCGTCGGGGTGCTCAAGGGAGCCGTTATGGTCATGGCGGACCTCGCGCGTGAGCTTCGCATCCACGTCGACATGGATTGGATGGCCGTGTCGTCGTATGGCGCCGGTACGCAATCCAGCGGTGTGGTGCGCATCCTCAAAGACCTCGACACTGACCTCACCGATCGACGCGTTCTCATTGTCGAGGACATCATCGATTCAGGACTCACGCTCTCCTGGCTGAAGGAGAACCTCGGCCTCCGCGGTGCGAAGTCGGTGGAGATCTGCGCGCTTCTGCGCAAGCCGGGTGCAGCGAAAGTGGACGTCGACGTCACGTATCTCGGATTCGACATCCCGAACGAGTTCGTGGTCGGGTACGGCCTCGACTATGCGAACAGGTACCGCAATCTCCGCGATGTCGCCATCCTCGCCCCCCACGTCTACGAGAGCTAGCCACCCTTTTGGCCACTCACTCCACTGATTCAGTCACCATGTCAATTCAGGAGATTGTGCAGACGTCCGTGGCATTTCGGTCCGAATCCCACCCGGTTTATTACCTTTCTCCTCATCCGGCACACCCCCTCCTGCATTGCGAGAGCAAGTTCCTGAAAAGGGAGATAGGTACAAACACTCCCAATTCAGGAGTTCTCGGACGCCGAGTGCCAGCAACGGCCATTTCTCGCCACATCAGTGGCATCCAAGCTCATCTGTCCCACACCCTCCTGAAATAGGAGAGAGAACTCCTGAAAATGGTGCAAGGACATACCCCACTTACTGGGGCATTACGCCCACGGCAAACATCCAGCGGGCGCCAAGCGTGCGCGGGGTAATCTTCTAGTCACGTCTCTCAAGGAAGGTGAAGGCCCGCTTGTGGCCGGTCATCATGGATATAAAGCGCTTGCTCCGCGGACCGATCGTCTGGATTGTTGTCGTCGTCGCACTGCTGTGGATCGCGGCGTCATTCCTTCTGGCACCCGGCTACCACGCAGTCACAACGCAGCAGGGTCTGAATCTTCTGAAGGGCGGCACCGTCAGCAAGGCGGTCACCCACGACCCTGACCAGTTCGTCAACCTCACCCTGAGCGAGCCATACAAGGGCAATAAGCTCGTTCAGTTCTACTACGTGCAGCCTCGCGGTGCCGAAGTCGTGGCTGCAATCAACCACTCGAAGGTGCCGTATGACGACACGGTCGACCAGTCGAGCATCTGGTCGACGATCGGCGGCCTGATTCTTCCATTGCTGTTGTTCGGCGTAGTCGTGTTCTTCCTGTTCCGTGGCATGCAGGGCGGCGGAAACCGAGTCATGCAGTTCGGCAAGTCGAAGGCTCGTCTGGTGGGCAAGGATGCCGCCAAGGTCACGTTTGCGGATGTCGCGGGTGCCGACGAGGCGATCGAAGAACTCGAAGAGATCAAAGACTTCCTGAAGGACCCGGCGCGCTTCCAGGCTGTCGGCGCTCGCATCCCGAAGGGCGTACTCCTTTACGGCCCTCCCGGAACCGGCAAGACCCTGCTCGCTCGCGCTGTCGCAGGCGAGGCGGGCGTGCCGTTCTACTCGATCTCCGGCTCGGACTTCGTCGAGATGTTCGTCGGCGTTGGCGCGAGCCGCGTTCGCGACCTATTCACGCAGGCCAAAGAGAATTCGCCGTCAATCATCTTCGTTGACGAGATCGACGCGGTTGGTCGTCACCGTGGCGCCGGCATCGGCGGCGGCAACGACGAGCGCGAGCAGACACTCAACCAGCTCTTGGTCGAGATGGACGGCTTCGACGTCAAGACCAACGTCATCCTGATCGCTGCGACCAACCGGCCGGATGTTCTCGACCCGGCTCTGCTTCGCCCTGGTCGCTTCGACCGCCAGATCGGCGTGGACGCACCAGACCTCAAGGGGCGCCAGCGCATCCTTGAGGTACACGGCCGCGGCAAGCCGCTCGCGGCAGGCGTCAACCTTGAGGTTCTCGCGCGCAAGACGCCCGGTTTCACCGGCGCAGACCTGGCGAACGTTCTCAACGAGGCAGCACTGCTTACGGCGCGTTCGCACGCCCAGCTGATTGACAACCGCGCTCTCGACGAGGCCGTCGACCGCGTTATGGCCGGTCCTCAGCGTCGCTCGCGCATCATGGCCGACAAAGAGAAGCTCATCACCGCGTACCACGAGGGCGGTCACGCTCTCGCTGCTGCGGCAATGCGCCACACCGATCCCGTGACCAAGATCACGATCCTGCCTCGTGGCCGCGCGCTCGGGTACACCATGGTGCTCCCGCTGCAAGACAAGTACTCCGTTACTCGCAACGAGTTGCTTGACCAGCTCGCCTACGCGATGGGCGGACGGGTTGCGGAAGAGATCGTCTTCCACGACCCGACAAGCGGCGCATCCAACGACATCGAAAAGGCGACCGCCACAGCCCGGCGCATGGTGACTGAGTACGGCATGAGTGCCGCGATCGGTTCCGTGAAGCTGGGCAACGCGGCTGGTGAGCCGATCATGGGTCGCGACTCCGGGTCACGTGACTACTCGGAGACAATCGCCGAGATGGTCGACTCCGAGGTTCGGCTGCTCATTGAGCAGGCTCACACCGAGGCGTGGAAGGTCATTAACGACAACCGGGACATCCTCGACCACCTCGCCACAGAACTTCTCGAGAAAGAGACTCTCGATCACGAGGAGCTCGCGGTCATCTTCAAGGATGTCAAGAAGCTGCCCGAGCGTCCGCTCTGGCTCTCGAGCAAGGAGCGTCCGCTGTCGAACCTTCCCGCCGTGAAGGTGCCGTCAAAGGCTCCGATCGACGAGGGCGTTGTCGACGGCGCCGTGCAGTCCGGCCTTCCGTCGAAGCCAAACCGCACCCCTCGTCCGCGCAAATCACCCGGCATCGCAACCGCCTAACAGCCGTGGCTCCCATCGACACTGGGCGCGTCGAGGCTGCCGTCGCCGAGATCCTCGCCGCAATTGGCGAGGATCCGTCGCGTCCCGGACTTGCGGCCACGCCGGCTCGGGTTGCGGAGTCCTACGCCGACTTCTTCAGCGGCCTCGGAGTTGATCCGCTGACCCATCTTGCGAGCGCTACGGACCTGAATCTGGCTGGCGATGAGCTGGGCGAGCTGGTGCTTCTGCGCGACATTGACTTCCGTTCGATCTGCGAGCACCACCTGCTTCCGTTTACCGGAGTTGCGCATGTTGCGTATGTCCCCGCGCGTCGCATCGTCGGACTTGGCAAGATACCTCGTGTGGTTGAAACTCTTGCCTCGCGGCCGCAGCTCCAGGAGCGGCTCACCGAAGACATCGCGCAGGCGCTCGAAGACGGTCTCCAACCGCGGGGTGTGCTCGTCGTGCTCGACGCGATACACGGCTGCGTCACCGCCCGAGGAGTCCGGCAGTCGAGGAGCAGCACCGTGACTCTGGCAACGCGTGGGGTCCTCAGCGATCCAATCGAGAGATCCGGAGTGCTCGCGCTCCTCGGTACCGGCACCGGGGTTCTCGGTGGCTAGCGGCCTCGTTCGCATCCGGCCCGCGGCAATCAGGCGTGATCGTCCGGTCATTGTTGGGGTGCTCAACGTCACCCCAGACTCGTTTAGCGACGGCGGCAAATTCACCAGGGTGGATGCCGCCGTTTCGCACGCCGTTGCGTTGCGCGACGCGGGCGCGGACTTCGTTGACGTCGGCGGAGAATCGACGAGGCCCGGGGCGGCGCGCATTGATCCAGCCGTGGAACGAAAGCGCGTGCTGCCTGTGCTCAAGGCGCTCATCGAGCGCTCGATCCCGGTCAGCGTCGACACCATGAACGCCTCGACGGCGCGGGCCGCCGCCGAAATTGGCGTACTGGTGGTCAATGACGTGTCGGGCGGACTGGCTGACCCTGATATGTTGCGGACCGTCGCCGAGACCGGCGTCCACTACATCGCGTCGCACTGGCGTGCGCCAAGCGACACGATGGATGACGAAGCCGTCTACAAGAACGTCGTAGTGGAGGTGCGGAACGCTCTCAAGGCTCGGATCGCGGAGATGCTGGTCTGGGGAATCTCTCCCGACAAGATCGTCCTCGATCCCGGGCTGGGTTTCGCGAAGACCGCCGACCACAACTGGGCGTTGCTGAAGGCCCTTCCGAAGCTCGAATCGATCGGATACCCGCTGCTCATCGGCGCCTCGCGCAAGCGGTTTCTTGCTCCGTTCGCTGACGACGGGGCTCCGAGCTCCGAGCGCGACTTTGCCACGGCAGTCGTGAGCGCGCTCGCCGCGCAGGCTGGCGTGTGGGGTGTGCGAGTTCACGACGTGGCGTCGACGGCGTCCGCTTTCGACGTATGGTCCGCCTGGAATTCCGGCGGAGCGAATGCCTGAAGACGAACTCACGCTGACCGGGCTCCGCGCGACTGCTCATCACGGGGTGTTCGAGCACGAGCGGGTGAACGGACAGGAGTTTGTGATCGACGTGAGTGTGTGGCTCGACTCTCGTGCGGCGGCCGCGAGCGACGACCTTTCGCAAACCGTCCACTACGGAATCCTGGCCGAACAGGTAGTCGCGGCCGTCGAGAGCGACCCCGTTGATCTCATCGAGACCGTCGCCGAGCGTATCGCCGCTGTCGCACTCGCCAACCCTGCTGTGCTCCGAACTCGGATAACACTGCATAAACCGTCCGCGCCCATCACGGTTCCCTTCGACGACGTCTCGATCACGATTGAGCGGTCACGAGCGTGATGGCCGCCACACCCGCCGTGCTGTCGCTCGGCAGCAATCTCGGTGATCGCGAGCGGACTCTGCGCGATGCGGTCTCAGCCATTGCGGCTCTGCACGGCGTCACAGTAGACGCCGCCTCCGGGCTCATCGAGACGGCTGCCCTCAAGCCAGCGGGAGTCGATGATTCCGCCCCGGCCTACCTCAACGCGGTCGTGGTGGTCACGACGACGCTCTCGGCGGCCGACCTCCTGGCCGCCGTTGCGGCAATCGAGCTGGACCACGGTCGGGTGCGCGAAGAACGGTGGGGGGATCGCACGCTCGACATCGACATCGTCACCTACGGTGACCTGCGGCAGGACGATGTCGCCCTCACTCTTCCGCATCCACGTGCAGCCGAGCGAAGCTTCGTACTCGTCCCGTGGCTCGAGATCGACCCCGATGCGGTGCTCCCCGGGTTTGGCCGAGTCGATGGACTTCCGGCAGCCTCGGAGAGTGTGTCACGCTACCCTTCGGAGGCCCTTTCGTGAAACGCACCCGCCCGCTCGTCCTGGTGGTGTTTGCCGTCGTTGGCGCCGGCGCCGGACTGCTCCTGCAGGTCATCCTTGCCGCCGCTGGCACGGCTGCGGCCTCGGCCCCGTTCACTCTGGCGCTGTCACTCGCAGTCATTGGTGTTCTGGTTGTGGTGTTCGCGCTCCCGGTTCGTCGTGCGGTGCGCGATCGGGACAAGAATCGAGTAGATCCGTTCTACGCGACACGAGTGGTCATCCTTGCCAAGGCCTCCAGCATCGCGGGGTCGCTGCTTTTCGGGGCCTCCGGCGCGATTGTCGGCTACCTGCTGACTCGCACCGTGATTGCGGCGGTAGGCTCAATCTTCGCGTCGGGCGCGGCTGTGGTTGGTTCCATCGTCCTCCTCGTATGTGGTCTGGTCGCAGAGAACATGTGCAGTCTCCCGCCGGACGACGAAGACAAGGGCGAAAAGACTCTCGCTACCGAGCGTCCGCACTAGGGCGCACTACTAGGACATTGCAGATGGGGTTCGTGTGACCGATCGTTTGAATCTGCCCGGCGTCGAATGGCGGCGGGTCTCGCCGAAGTACGTGTGGGTCGATGTGATCTCGACGGTTGTACTCGCCCTTGTGCTCCTTGCCGCCAGTTGTCTGCCCGCGTTCCTCAGCCACGTTGCACTGTGGTGGATTCTTCCCGTGGTCGTATTTGTCATCATGGTGCTGGTCATCGCGTTCGTTCCTCGACGCGTCCGCGCGATCGGATTCCAGCTTCGGGATGACGATCTGCTGTTTCGGCGCGGCCTCCTGTTCCAGCGATTCGTGTCGGTGCCGTACGGTCGAATGCAGTTGATCGACATCACCCGCGGACCAGTGTCGCGCGCGGTCGGGCTCAGCGACCTGCACTTCGTCACCGCGGCGGCCTCAAGCAGTGTGGCTATTCCCGGGCTACCCCTTCTGGATGCCGAAGAACTGCGTGACAAGTTGGTTGCCCTGGCAGAGACCCGACGGGCGGGTTTGTGACCAACCAGCAGTTCGAGGGCGATCCGATTGAGGATCTGCTGCCATCCGGAGCGGTGCTCGCAACTCGCCTTGCCGACGGTGAATGGCACCGACTACATCCCGCGACTCCGCTGCTTCGCGGTGGCATCGTGTTCATCGTGCTCGCCGGGTACGCCATATCTTCAGCACGGCAGCAACTCATCGACCTGTTCTTTGGCGCCCCGCACGCCCACGACGACGGTGATCCGCTGATCTTTATCACCGCACACGGTCGTCTGCCGATCGTGCTGCTCATTATTGCCGCCGTTCTGATCCTGATCGTCGTGATCTTCTACCTGTCCTGGCGTGTGCACACCTTCCGCATCACCGATGAGGTCGTTGAGGTGCGCAGCGGACTCCTTCGCCGCAGCCTTCGTAAAGGTCGTCTCGATCGAATCCAGGGCATCAACATCGTCCGACCGTTCTTTGCTCGGCTTTTTGGCGCAGCGAGACTCGAAATCGATGTGGCAGGTCACGACGCCAACGTTCGACTCGACTACCTGTCGTCGGCAAAGGCAGATGGACTGCGCCTGGACATTCTTCGCCTTGCATCCGGAACGAGGCAGCGCGAGGCCGCCGAGGCGTCCCCGGATGGCCGCAGCTTCGCCTCGCAGAGGGTGGCGGACTTCATCGCTCCGGAACTCGACCCGAACTTCGCTCCGCCGGAGTCGGTGGTGAAGGTACACGTCGGTCGCCTCGTTGGATCGATCCTTCTGCACGACACCACGTTCGCGCTCCTCGTGATGATCGCGCTCGCGGCTGTCGCTTCAGTGGCGACGAACACGGTAGAGGTCGTCATCTACTTTCTGGTACCGCTCGTGCTTGCTCTTGGCGGGTTCCTGTTTCGTCGGTTCACAAAGTCACTGCGCTACTCGATTGCGTCCACTCCCGATGGCGTGCGGGTGGGGTTTGGCTTGCTCACGCTGAGCAACGAAACCCTGCCGCCCGGCCGCATCCATTCGGTGCAGGTGCGCCAGCCGATCCTGTGGCGGCTTCCCGGTTGGTGGGAAATCCGCATCAACCGAGCATCGAAATCGAACGCGAAGGGCGCGGACGCCCAGCGCAATACGACCATTCTGCCGGTGGGCAACCTTGATGACGTGCTCCGCGTACTCGGGCTGCTTCTGCCCGGAACCAGCGAGGATTCGGCGCAGGTGCTTCGTCGGGGCATCGTCGGCTCTGGGGCCGAAGGCGGCTTCACCAACTCACCGGGCCGCGCCGCCGTGATTCGCCTGTTCTCGTTCCGGCGCAATGGCTTCGCCGCGATTCCGGGCGTCATCCTGTTGCGCAAGGGCGCGATTTGGCGCGAGCTGACGCTCGTGCCCGAAGCTCGAGCGCAGAGCATCGGCATTAGCCAGGGGCCGCTGTACCGCGCACTGCGACTCGCGCGCGTGCACGTTCACACCGTCAACGGGCCCGTGCGCGCAGAACTGGGAGCGCTCGACAAGGATGCTGCTCTCGGGTTCTTCGAGACTGCCTCCCTGCAGGTCGTGTCGGCCGTGGCGACGGATTCAACGCATCGTTGGCGCGCAGAGGGATCGACCGCCTAGTGGAGCGCTCGGGACGACTCGGCATCGGAATCATCGGAGCAGGCAGAGTCGGGCCGGTCTTCGGGGCAGCGCTCGCGGGAGCCGGTCACGCGATCGTGGGAATTTCCGCCGTTTCGCAGCAGAGCCGCGATCGAGCAGAGGCGATGCTGCCAGGAGTGCCTATTCTCGACATCCCCACCATTCTTGAGCGCAGCGAACTCGTGATTCTGGCGGTGCCCGAGGCCGAGCTCAGTTCGCTCATCATCGGTCTTGCCGCGACCTCGGCCTGGCAGCCGGGACAGCTCGTGCTGCACACTGCGCCAGGGCTCGGCACGGAGGTGCTGCTGCCGGCGCAGGCGCTCGGCGCGATCCCGCTCGCCGTGCATCCGGCGATGGCTTTCACCGGTACCAGCATCGACCTACTCCGGTTGCGCGAGAGCTACTGCGCGGTGACGGCAGCCACAGTGGTTCAGCCGATCGGCATGGCGCTCGTGGTCGAGATGGGGGCGGAACCGCTGCTGGTCGATGAGGCCGACCGCCCCGCCTACGCAGAGGCGATTGCGATAGCGACCGGTTTCTCGTCGGCGATCGTTGCACAAGCCACGGATGCGCTTGCCGCAATCGGCGTCGAAAACGCGGGACGGATCCTTGCTCCGCTCGTTCGGTCGGCGGTCGAGAACGCTTTGACGAGCGCGACGCCGGATACGATCGACCTGTCGTCGATTCGGGGCGACCTGTTGGAGGACGACCAGTGAGTACCGCACCGCCGCGTCCCCGCGTACTCACGACCATCGCCGAGGTTCGCGAGGTTGTCGCGGCCGAGCGAGCCGCCGGCCGCACCATCTCGCTGACGCCCACCCTCGGCGCGCTGCATGCCGGACACCTCGTCCACCTCCAGCGCGCCGCAGAACTGGTCGACACTCGAATTGTGTCGATCTTCGTCAACCCGCTCCAGTTCGGACCCAACGAGGATCTCGACAAGTATCCGCGCACGCTCGACGCCGACGTCGATCATCTCGCGAGGCTGGGAGCACAGTTCGTGTTCGCACCGAGCGCGATAGAGATGTACCCGGCGGGCGCGCCGGAGACTCATGTCAGTGCGGGCCGCATCGGCGACCTCTACGAGGGTCGGTCCCGGCCCGGTCACTTCGACGGGGTCCTGACGGTGGTTGCCAAGCTGTTGCTGATCGTCGGGCCCGACATTGTGACGTTCGGGCAGAAGGATGCCCAGCAGCTGTTTCTCGTTCGCCGCATGATCCGCGACCTCAACATCCCGGTCAAGCTCGAAGCCATCGAGATCGTTCGCGAGGACGACGGCCTCGCTCTCTCCAGCCGCAATCGCTACCTCGACGCAAAGGAGCGTCGCGCCGCACGGGCACTGTCCCTCGCGCTCGACGCTGCCGCATCCTCGGCTGACCGCGGAATCGACGCAGTGGTCGCTGCCGCCCAGGGCACGCTCATGGGTGAACCGCTCATCGCCCTCGACTATCTGAAGATCGTGAACCCCGAGACCTTCCTGCCGACGGATGACGACTACCGCGGCCCGGCACTCGTGTTGATCGCGGCCAAGGTCGGCACTACGCGACTGATTGACAACGAGCGCATCTCGCTCGCGGGATGACCACCGTCGCCCGGCTAGCATTGGACGGTTGAGACGCGAACGCAGGAGCCACTAGTGAGTGACACGCAGCCCGAACCGGAGCTGACCGAGACCGAGGTCTTCGAGCAGAAGGCCGTGCGGCTCGCGAAGCGGGAGCGACTCATCGAGTTGGGCATCGGGGCGTACCCGGTCGGGGTTCCGATCACCGACACGATTGGCGCGGTACGGGCGCGTTTCGACAACCTCGCCGCCGACGAGAAGACCGGCGAGATTGCCGCGCTGGCGGGCCGCGTTGTGTTCCTGCGCAACTCAGGAAAACTCTGCTTCGTTCAACTTCAGGCCGGCGACGGCGATCGCCTACAGGCCATGTTCAGCCTCGCCGAGATTGGCGAGGAATCGCTCGCGCTGTTCAAGGAACTCGTCGACCTTGGCGACCACCTTTTCGTTCGGGGCGAGATCATCGCCAGCCGGACGGGCGAGTTGTCGATCTTCGTCACCGAATGGCAGATCACCGCAAAGGCGATCCACCCCCTGCCGAACCTGCACAGCGAGCTCAGCGACGAGACCAAGGTTCGCAGTCGCTATCTCGACCTCATCCAGCGCGAACGCGCCCGCTCGGTCGTACGGGCGCGGGCGACCGCCAATGCGTCGCTTCGTGCAACGTTCGCCGGTCACGGGTACCTCGAGGTTGAGACACCCATGCTGCAGACCATTCACGGCGGAGCGTCTGCGCGGCCGTTCTCGACTCATAGCAACGCGTTTGACGCCGAACTGTTCCTGCGCATCGCGCCCGAGCTGTTCCTCAAGCGCGCCGTCGTCGGCGGCATCGACCGGGTCTTCGAGATCAACCGCAACTTCCGCAACGAGGGCGCGGACTCCACGCACTCGCCGGAGTTCGCAATGCTCGAGGCCTATGAGGCCTACGGCGACTACAACCAGATGGCCGAGCTCACGCAGGAGATGATCCAGAACGCCGCGCTCGCGATCGGGGGATCGACGACAGTCATCTGGGCGGATGGCTCGGACTACGACTTCGGTGGCGACTGGGACCGCATTGACATGTACGAGTCGCTGTCGGCAGCAGCCGGCGTCGAGGTCACCACCGAGTGGACTGTCGCTGCGCTGGCAAAGCTCGCGGAATCCGTTGGCGTGGAGGTTGGTCTCCCCACGCACGGCAAGTTCGTCGAAGAGCTGTGGGAACACTTCGTCAAGCCGTCCCTGCACCGCCCCACCTTCGTGATGAACTTTCCCGTCGATACCTCGCCACTCGTGCGAGACCACCGGAGTCGCCCGGGCGTCGTCGAGAAGTGGGATCTGTACGTTCGCGGGTTCGAGCTGGCCACCGGATACTCGGAGCTCGTCGATCCGGTCATCCAGCGTGAACGATTCGTCGAGCAGGCGCTACTCGCCAGCAAGGGCGACCCAGAGGCGATGCGCCTGGATGAGGAGTTCCTGCGCGCCCTCGAGTTCGGGATGCCGCCCACGGGCGGAATGGGGATGGGCATCGATCGCCTGCTGATGGCTCTCACTGGCCTCGGCATCCGCGAGACGATTCTGTTCCCACTGGTCAAGTAGGTTTCGAAAATGAGCGATCCGAAGAACGAGCCGCAGGACCCGCCGGTAGAGAACCGTCGCGTTATGGGCGGCATCACTCCGCTGCGACTGGCAGTGTGGATTCTGGGCGGCGGGTTCGCGATCTATCTGATCATTACGGGCGTAGTCGGAATCCTGACGAAGGCACGATGAATCGACGTTCTTCTCGGATTGTGATGGCGGTCGCGCTAATCGGCATCCTCGTCGTCATTGCGGTCGTCACACTCACAGGTCATCGGTAGGCGCGGGCGCTAATCTGGTGTCGTGCCGACAACCGTGTGGGGGAACATCATCTTCGCCCTTGCCCCGACCATCTGTGTCGGGCTGATCTTCTGGTTCGTCATGCGCGCGATCCTTCGATCGGACCGCACCGAGCGCAAGGTGTACGCGCGAATCGAGGCGGAGGAACGAGCAAAACTCGCGTCCAACTCTGCCGAAACCCACTAGTAAGCGACCGCAGCGCGCTCCTAGGCTGAGCGCATGAAGCGACGACTCGGA
>JADGOT010000145.1 GCA_017882805.1 Glaciihabitans sp.
CGTGCGCGCGGCCGACCTTGATCAGCTGTTGCGCGGCCTCGACGACGGTAGAGTGCGGTGAAGTGGCCTGCGCGACGCGCACCCCGCGGCCACGTCTGAACTCGAGGACTCCGTCGCCGCGTAGGCGCCGATATGCGGCGAGGACGGTGTTGCGGTCGACGGAGAGAGCTTCGGCGAGCTCGACTGCTGGGGGAAGTTGGTCGCCGACGGCCAATTGGCAGGTCGTGATGCCTCTCCGCACGCATGTGACGATCTGGTCGCGCAGTGGAATGGTTGCAGTGTGGTCGATCGCCCAAATCATGGTGCTACTAATACTAGCACTATAGGTTCCCGATTTCACATCCGATCGCGATCAGGACCCGCTTCCGATGCGAGGCTCACCGAGGTCATCTACGACCGGCGGTTGGGAACACCTGCGCCGGACCGGGGCTGACTGACACGGGGCGCCCGGTAAGGGCCGAACTGGTGCAGTCGCCGAGCGGCCCTGGCCGTGTGCGGGGCGCCGGTTGTGAGCATCCTCCGATGGCATTTGGGCGCGACTCAACGGCGTACGTCGATCAGGACTGCTGCTACGTGGGCGATTCCAGTGGGTCTACTCGCCGCCCGTTCGTCAAACCTCACGCGGGCAAGATGTTGGCGTTCACTCGGAAGAGGTTTGGTGGGGTCGTAGCGCGCCTTGAGTAGGGAGAGCCGCCGGTAGTTCGTGCCGTAGGAGGCCCGGATCTTCTCGGGTGCATCGTCCAATGCGATGTGGTTGACGTAAGCGCTGCCATCGAGGTGGGGTCGGCCAGCGGTTCGATTCGGCAGCGAAGCGTGACTCGAAGGCGCCATCCGGGCACTCTGAACACCGATCTGCCGCTCGGCGCGTGGACACAGGGCATTGGATCGGACAGTCTGCGCTCATGCTGTCGATCACCAGAGAAGCGTCAGAACCCACCAAGAACGATCGGAAAGGTCCCCGGCATGTCGAGTGCTAAGGCATCCCCTGAGACCGAAAGAGCGGGCCTGTGCGAGTTTCTCGATATGCAACGCGAGGCTCTGATCGAAAAGGTCCAAGGCCTCTCCGATGACGAGGCGCGGATGACCCCGACCTCGAGCTCGCTGTCACTACTGAGCTTGATCAAGCACTCGGCGATCTGGGAGCGGCGATGGTTTCAGGTCATCGTGGCGGGGCGTAGCTTTCGGGATGAGTGGCCTGAGGTGCAGTCGGAGGAGGTGGACCCGACCTTTCGGCTCACTGATGAGGACACGGTCGAGACGGTTGTCGCTGACTACCGGGAGCAGATCGCCGCCTCCCAGGAGATCCTCGGCAACCTTGACCTCGACACGCCGTGTGCGTGGCCGAAGATGGCCAACCTGAATCTGCGGTGGGTAGCGTTGCACATGATCGAGGAGACCGCTCGACACGCCGGTCACGCCGACATCATTCGCGAGACAATCGACGGCAGTCGCGGAGTCTGATGTTGTTGTCCGACGCCTTGCTCACGCCAGCGGCACCAGAACTGTCGCGATGTTCTCGATGTTCTGCACCCAACCTTGACCTTGCGTCGTGAGCGTCGAGCGGCATTCGAGCGGCATTCGGGCGGCTCTGCGGGCGTCTCGGTCCTGTGGAGTTCTTGGCGCCCACCTGGGTGCCCGAAAGACTCCACAGGAGCGTGTCGGACCGACGCACGTCCCCGCGCGTATTGGTCAGAGCGAGCCAAGCCCGTTTATCGGAAGGGCTCGACCACCCTGGTGACAACCCACCGATGCTTGCCGATCTTGCGATCCCGGATGAACCCCAGGCTGTCGTACGTCGACAACGCCCCGTTGTAGAGGAAACCGGCTGGCACCGAACCGGCGTCTTCGGGGTAGCCCTCGACCGTGCCGCCACCCAGACCGGCAATCAGATCAAGCGCACCGGCCAACGCCGCGGTCGCAACTCCGTGGCGGCGATGCCCCTTGCCAACGTAACAACAGGCGATCCGCCAGTCCGGCAGCGTCGTCCGCTCCCGCTCATATGCCGCGCGACTCTTGATCCGCGGCAACTCGTCCGGTGCGCCGAACTGGCACCAACCCACGCAGTTCTCCCCATCGAACACGAGCGCAGCGTGCGCCGTTCCGGAGAGAACGCGGTTCAACTTGCGATCGCGCTTGGTTGTCGTCGCGGCGTCAGTGCCGCCGTCCTCGGGATGAAAGCCCATGCACCAACAGCCACCAAATATGCCGTTGTTGCACTCGACGAGTTCGGCGAACGCCGGCCACGTCGACTCGTCGAGCGCAGCGATTCTGTATCCGGAAACCTCCATGGCACCAATCCTTGCAGGACTGAATCGATCTGAGTTCGATGACTGCACGTCGACTCGGTAGCCCACATCGCCGGCTCGGCTTCCAGGCTGCTTCGGTCCGGTTGAGTGCCGGTGGCTACATCGTGTGAAGGTAGGCGGATGCAACCACCGGTTCACCTTGGTCTCGCCGACGGTCCTTTTCTCTCCGTTTCAGCTTGGTCACGGTCTTGAGCGACTCTGCTTGGCGCGGATACGCAGTCGTCCTCGTCGACCTTCAGAAGGACTTCTGGCCGGACGATGTCGCATCGACCGCTCCCGACCTGCCGGTCCATGTCGCTGATCTACTCGAGTACTCACGTACCCACGACCTGACCGTGGTGCATGTGCGAGCCCGATTTGATGCAGACGGCGGTAACTGGATGGCCAGGTACCGCTTGCGGGGTCGTATTCCGTGCATCGACGGCACAGCGGGCGTCGAGACGTTGCCGTTCGCTCGCGAGATCGCCGGCGAACCGGTGGTGATCAAGCACTCCTTCGACGGGTTCCTCAACACCGAACTCCACGACCTACTGACGACGCGCGGAATCCGAGCCTTGTTGATCGGCGGCCTTGTTACGTCCACGTGCGTGCTCTTCACTGCCGCGACCGCCACACAGCTCGGCTATCTCGTGTCGGTTCTGAGCGATTGTTGCTCCGACTTCGAGGACGCGCATTCGGCGACGTTGGCCGCGTATCCGTTCGTGTTCGACGTCGTACGCTCGACCGAGATCGCTGAACGACGCGACGAATGGGATGTCCAGTTGAAGACGATGCACCCGGACGCGTGAACGAGCAATACGCTGCTCCTGGGCGGCGATTGGTGACGCGAGCAGTAGCTCGGCGCCACCGCAAACGCGGGTGCGATTGTCAGGGAGTTCGGCGTGAGGTGACTTGCCGCGGTTGCGTTGCCGTGCCCGCTGCAGGAGAGGTGTCGTTTGATCGGGCACGGCTGTTGTTCGTCCGGCACTATCCGGCGATGGGTGTTCCGGTGCGGACCGAGTTGACGACGTCGAGGATTGCTTGGCTGGACTGAGCGGCGATTGCCTGGTTCTCGGTGAGCGAGGCGTGCGTGGCATCAGGGAAGATGCGGTGGACGCTCTTCGTCGAGAG
>JADGOT010000013.1 GCA_017882805.1 Glaciihabitans sp.
GAGGCGACGTAGCCGTGCAGGTAGGCGCCACCGCGGAGACCCTCAACCGACGAGATGTTGATGATCGAGCCGTGCCTGAGTTTCTTCATCCCGGGCACGACCGCGCGCATCCCGAGGAAGACGCCCGTCTGGTTCACCGCGATGATCGCGTTCCACATGTCGAGTGTGTACTGCTCGAACGGGGCGCCGTGCGCGATTCCTGCGTTGTTGACGAGTCTCGAGACGGGACCGAACGCGCCCTCCGCGGCGGCAATCGCATCCGCCCAGCTCTGCTCCTGGGTCACATCGAGGTGCACGTAGAGAGCGTTGTCGCCGAGCTCGGCGGCGAGTGCCTCGCCCTGCTCATCGAGGATGTCCGCGATTACGACCTTCGCCCCCTCGGCGAGCAGCGCGCGGATGTGTGTCTCGCCCATCCCCCGAGCACCCCCTGAGACCAGGGCAACCTGTCCGTCGAGTTTCATTTGCTTCTCCTTTTGGGGGCGTGGGTCAGGCGAGTAGTCCGGCGAGGTACAGGTCGGTGAGCTCGGTCGCAACCTGCTGTTTAGTCAGAGGTCCGCCCGGCGAATACCACTGGGCGAGGTAGTGAACGTCGGAGAAGAAGTGGGCGATGAGGATGGCGGGCGGAATGTCCGTGCGGAAGACGCCATCCGCACGGCCGCGGGCAAGGATCGCCTCGAATGCGTCGTTGTACTCGCGTCGTCGCTGCTTCACCTCGCGCTGGCGCTTTTCGCTCAACATGTGCTGCGAACGGAAGAAGACGGCACCGTCGGCCAGCCCCTCGATCGAAGTGACGATGACGTCTTCGCAGACGAGTCTGACTGTCTGCTTCGGGTCGAGTCCGCGCGCGACTATTTCATCCAGATGTTCGCGCTGCATCGAAAGTAGGCGGTCGTAGATGTCGAAGAGCAGGTCGTCCTTGGATTTGAAGTAGTGGTACAGGGCGCCCTTGGTAACCCCCGCCGCGTCAACGATCTGCTGCACGCTCGTCTGTGCGTAACCGTGCTCGGCGAAGAGCTCGACGGACACCCGCCCAAGCCGTTCGATGACGGGTTCAGCTTTTTCGGGAATGGATGCGGTCGCGTTCGCTGTCATGCCTGCCTCACATCACCGGCGAGAGCGAACCCCCGCCGTCGATGACGATCGTCTGCCCGGTGATCCAGGCGGCGTCGTCCGAAAGCAGGAACGTGACAGGGCCCGCAACATCCGTGGGGATTCCGAGCCGTTTGAGCGGGTAGCTCGCGGCGACCTGCTCCTCGCGACCCTCATAGAGTGCCTTCGCGAAATCGGTCTTGATGACGGCGGGCGCAACCGCGTTGACCCGGATGCCCGGTGCGAGCTCGAACGCAAGCTGGGTCGTGAGGTTGATGAGCGCCGCCTTTGAGACGCCGTACAGCGCGATGCCGGGCGCCGCCGTGATTCCCGAAATGGAGGAGATGTTCACGATGGCCGTGGTCAGCCCTGCCGCGACGGCATCCCGGCTCCAGGCGAGGCTGCCGATCACGTTGACCTCGAAGATCTTGCGGATCGCGTCGTCGGTAACGTCCACCGCCTTGCCGTAGGCGGGATTGATTCCGGCGTTGTTCACGAGAAAGTCGAGTGTGCCGAAGTCGGACGCGATGCGGGCAAAGACCTCTGCGCGATGATCGGCGCTATCCGCCTTGCCGGCAATCCCGATCGCCTTCGACGGGCCGCCGAGTTCATTGACAGCCGCGTCGAGCGTCTCCTGGCCACGGGCAGTGATGAGAACGCGAGCGCCGTCGTGCACGAGCCGCTGGGCGATCGCGAGCCCGATGCCACGACTGGCGCCGGTGACGAGCGCGGTCTTGCCGTCAAATCGACCCACGGATGCTCCTCACTGAGCGGGGGCTGGGGTCGTCCTATGGTGCAGGTTCCGACCGGTTGGTATGTTCGATCCTAGACGTTGCCGTACGCGAAGGAGCTACAAATGTCGGACGTGAAAATCCCCTCGAAGCATGGCACCGTCGAAGGGGACGCCTCGCCGAGATTTGCCGAACTCCGCGCCGCATTTCAGCAGCAGCTCGACTCCGGCGAGGAGCTCGGTGCGTCGATCGCGGTCGTGGATCACGGCACGCCGGTCGTCGATCTATGGGGCGGTTTCCGCGAGGTCGAGCGCACGTCCGGATGGCAGCGCGACACCATCACGAACGTGTGGTCGATCACCAAGACCATGACGACGCTGGCGGCGCTGATGCTCGCCGATCGTGGACTTCTCGACCTGGATGCCCCGGTCGCGACCTACTGGCCCGAGTTCGCCCAAAACGGCAAGGCCGAGATCACCGTCAAGCAGGTGATGTCTCACACCGCAGGGGTGAGTGGCTGGGAGATGCCGTTCACGCTCGACCAGCTCTATGACTACGAGGAAGCCACCGCGCACCTGGCGGCGCAGGCTCCCTGGTGGGAGCCGGGCACGGCATCCGGGTATTCGCTGCTCAACTACGGTCACATTGTCGGCGAGATCGTTCGCCGCATCTCGGGCAAGACGTTGAGGGCGTTCATTGCCGAGGAGATTGCTGGGCCGCTCGGTGCCGACTTCACGCTCGGGGTGCCGCGCGGCGCCTATGACCGGATCAGCAACGTCGTACCGCCGCCGCCCGCCAACCTCGACTTGTCACAGCTGCCGCCCGGGCACCCCGCGCTCAAGACGTTCGGCCCGATCCCGATGGACGCCACGGTCACCTACACGAACGCCTGGCGCGAGGCCGAGATTGGTGCCGCGAACGGATTCGGCAACGCGCGATCGGTCGCGCGCATCCAGTCGGTCATTACGAACGGCGGCGAGGTGGATGGGATTCGTCTGCTCTCGCAGAAGACAATCGATCGGATCTTCGAGGTGCAGTCGGACGGCATGGACCTGGTGTTGTTCCAGCCGCTTCGATTCGGGATCGGCTACGGGCTGCCCTCGAAACAGGAATCGCAGCTGCCCGATCGACGGATTGCCTACTGGGGCGGCTGGGGTGGATCGATCGTACTCAACGACGTCGATCGCGGCTTCACGTTCGCGTACGTCATGAACCGCATGGATGGCGCGGTGCTCGGCTCTGTTCGGAGTGCGGCCTACCAGAAGGCATTCCTCGACGCGATCGCCTAGTTACGGAAGGGCACCGGGTCGCCGAGCCACTGGGTGAGGGTGTCGCGGAGGCGCTGGGGGAGTTCGACCGGGCGGTTCGACTCGGTGTTCACCAGAACGAGCGTCGTGCTCGCGATCGCGTAAACGACGGATGCGTCGGACGATTCGAGTCGATAACCAATGTCGAAGCTCGAACTGCCGATGCGAGTGATCCACAGGCGCGAGGTGATCGGGCCGTCCGAGTAGCCCAGTGGCGCCTGATATTCGATCCGGTGACCGGCCATGAGTCCATTCGAGCCGTCCGGAAACAGCTCGAAGACCGACAGCTCGCCCGGCACATCCGAGGGTGCGTTCTCGCTGAGCGGTGGGGTGAAGAGGGCGAAGCGGGTGTCCTCGAGATACCGGATGAAGAACACGTTATTAACGTGCCCATACGCGTCCATGTCGCCCCAACGCACGGTGATCTTGGTCGAGAGCATGCATCAAACGTAGTGGTTGCGTGGCTGCAAAGTATCTTGATGTCGAGATAGTTTGGAAAACGAGTAAGCTTGTTTTGGCCCACCTGAGAGGAACACCACCGTGGCAAAGATCAAGGTTGAAGGAACAGTCGTTGAGCTCGATGGCGACGAGATGACTCGCATCATCTGGCAGAAGATCAAGGAAACCCTGATCCACCCGTACCTCGACATCAACCTTGACTACTACGACCTCGGCATCGAAAACCGCGACGCGACCGACGATCAGGTCACCATCGACGCGGCCCACGCCATCCAGAAGTACGGCGTCGGCGTCAAGTGCGCGACCATCACCCCCGACGAGGCGCGCGTTGAAGAGTTCGGCCTCAAGAAGATGTGGAAGTCGCCAAACGGCACCATCCGCAACATCCTCGGCGGTGTGATATTTCGTGAGCCGATCATCATTTCGAACATCCCGCGTCTGGTCCCCGGCTGGAACAAGCCCATCATCATCGGCCGTCACGCGTTCGGCGACCAGTACCGCGCAACGGACTTCGTCTTCAAGGGACCGGGCAAGCTAACCGTGCAGTTCACCCCGGCTGACGGCTCAGAGCCGCTCAAGTTCGACGTCTACGACGCTCCGGATGACGGCATCGCCCAGGTGCAGTACAACCAGGATGCGTCCATCCGCGACTTCGCACGCGCCAGCCTCAACTACGGACTGCTGCGCAATTACCCCGTCTACCTCTCGACCAAGAACACGATCCTGAAGGCTTACGACGGCCGGTTCAAGGACATCTTCCAGGAGATCTTCGACGCCGAGTTCAAAGAGCAGTTCGACGCTGCCGGACTCACCTACGAGCACCGCCTCATCGACGACATGGTCGCCTCGGCCATGAAGTGGGAGGGCGGCTACGTCTGGGCCTGTAAGAACTACGACGGCGACGTGCAGTCCGACACCGTTGCGCAGGGCTTCGGGTCGCTTGGCCTCATGACCAGCGTCCTCTCAGTGCCAGACGGCAGCGTCGTCGAGGCGGAGGCAGCGCACGGAACCGTGACCCGCCACTACCGCATGCACCAGGCCGGCAAGCCGACGTCAACAAACCCGATTGCGTCGATCTACGCGTGGACCCGTGGCCTCGAGCACCGCGCCAAGCTCGACAACAACCCCGAGCTGGCCGCGTTTGCATCCACGCTCGAGGATGTCGTCATCAAGTCGGTCGAGGCCGGCCACATGACGAAGGATCTCGCCGCGCTCGTCGGTCCCGACCAGAAGTGGGAAACCACCGAGGAGTTCCTCGACACGCTCGACAAGAACCTGGCACAGCGTTTGTCTTAGAATTCGAGTCTGGGCTAGTCGGCCTTCGTCGTTGCGGGTTCGCTGTGCCGCACCAGGGTCGATTTCGCGGTGTAGCCAGAGAAGAAGTCCGTCTTGACGCTGTGTGTTTGTGCCTTCCGAAGTAGCGACCGCACGGCGTGCACGAAGGCTGGGGGTCCCGACACGTAAGCCGCCCGCGACTTCACGTCCGGGATAGCGGATGCGAGAACGTCCGCGGTAAGAGGCCCGCGCCCTAGATAGGTCCAGTTCTTCGGGAGCGGCTTTGGCGCGCTCGGGGCCAGCACGAGCACCGCGTGGCCGAGATCCTTCAGCCGCTGTGAGTACGCGAGTTCTGCTGACGAGGATGCCGAGTACAGCACAACTACGTCGCGGTTCTCCCCGGATCCCGCGATCTGCTCCATGTGACTCATGAACGGGGTAATGCCGATACCACCCGCAACGAATAGCAGCGGGCGAGTTA
>JADGOT010000146.1 GCA_017882805.1 Glaciihabitans sp.
GGCGTTTGGGCCGAGGAAGCTCGGCGAGCAGGTTCAGAACCTCGGTGTCGTCAGCGACGCCGTGTGCCCAACTCTCAAACAGTGCGGATCGCCCTGGCGCCTCGTTTTCGGCAAACCAGCGGTACCACGTGACCGTCTTCTCGAAGTCCTCTGCGCTGTCGAACTGCGCGCTGTCGAACTGCGCGGTGCCGTTCACGCGTCGGCGGGGCGATACATCGAGAGATGCGGGAGCCCCGCTTCCTGGTAGATGTCGCCAAACCCTACGAAACCGTTGCGGGCATAGAGCGGCGCGATGTACTCCTGGGCATGCAGCAGCAGGGGCTCGCTTCCGTGGCGGGCGATCACCTCGGCAAGCAGTTGCTGCGCAAGACCCTCGCCGCGACGGTCCGGCCGCACGACCACCCGGCTGACGAGGCGGCGGGCATCCCGATGCGACGGGTCGCGGTCGAGCAGCGTTCGCAGATATGCGGCGGTGCCCCGGTCATCCGCGATCCAGTAGTGCCGGGTTTCGGGTTCCTGGTCGCGGTCATCCAGCTCGGTCTCGTCGATCTTCTGCTCGAGAAAGAAGACATCGGTGCGGAGTTTCAGAAAGGAGTAGACGTCGTCAGGTGTGAGTTCGCTCCACGCACGATCGAGGGTGGAACAATCCGGCATGCCGCTTAGTTTAATAGGGCACACAGAGTTTCCCTTTGAAGGAGGGCCCAATGGGCTACACCGTGACGAAGACCGAAGACGAGTGGCGTAAGGAGCTCGGGCCGAAGTACAAGATTCTGCGCGAGGCCGCCACCGAGCGGCCATGGTCGGGCGCACTGCTGGATGAGAAACGCGAAGGTGTTTACACCTGCGGCGCCTGTGGCAATGAGCTCTTCAAGAGCGGTGCGAAGTTCGACTCCGGGAGTGGATGGCCGAGCTTCTTCGAATCGGTAAACCCCGACGCCGTGCAGCTGAAGACCGACAGAGCGATGGGGATGACCCGCACCGAGGTGCTGTGCGCGAACTGCGGATCACACCTCGGCCACCTGTTCGATGACGGGTACGGAACGCCCACGGGTGATCGTTACTGCATGAACTCGCTCTCTCTCGATTTCAAGCCTGAGTGAGCGACACAAGTTCGCCGGTGAAGGACGCCGTTCTTCGCCGGAGGTCCTACCCGCGGGTGACCGCCGACGCTCCGACCACGGCTGAGCTGTTGCCTCTCGTGGAGGCGGCCGCCACGGCACCCGACCACGCCTCCCTGCATCCGTGGCGGGTGATCGAGCTACGCGGAACCGCACGCGAACGCCTTGGCGCCGCGTTCGTCGAGGCGAGCGGATTGACCGGCGCCGACGCCGAGCGCCTCGCGGCCAAGCCGATGAGGGCATCCCTGCTGTTGGCCATCGTTTCGGTGCGCAAGGAAAGCTTCAAGGTGCACGGTTGGGAACAGGATGCGGCCGCCGCCGGCATCGCGCACCTGCTCACACTGCTGCTGGATGACGCTGGCTGGGGCGTGATGTGGCGCACCGGCGGGCACACCCGCTCCGACGCGGTGCGGCGGGTACACAAACTTGCCGACAACGAGGAACTGCTCGGCTGGCTCTACATCGGTGGCAAGACCGCTGACTCGAAGCCGGATGCGCGTCAGCAGCTCGACGCGGCGTCGTTTATTTCGTCGCTCTGATCCGCGAGGGAATCGTCGCGATGACCACCGCGACGAGAGTGAGAACGGTTCCGAGGATCGTGGTGAGCGTCACACCCTCCCGTGATGTCGGCGCGAGGATGTCAAGGAGCAGCGACGTCACGAGCTGCCCCGCGATGGTAGCGAGGCTTAGCAGCAGGACGCCGATGCTCCGCACGATCGCGGCCGACACTGCGATGAAGACAACACCAATGGCGCCACCCAGGTAGACCCATGGCTCCGTTGGCAGCCGGGTTGGCCATCCAACGATGGATGAGTGAATCAGAAACGCGATCAACAGCACGGTCGTGCCGACGATGAAGTTCGTGAGGGTCGCCGTGGCCACGGACTCCGACACCGCACGCACCTGGCCGTTCACGGCCTGCTGCAGGGCCTGTAGTAGTCCGGCGAGAAACGGAAGGGCGAGCATCCACAGCGGCACGCTCGCCGAGACCTGGGTCGACGCGGCGACGACGACGGCAACGAGAGCGAGTATCGACCCGACGATTCTCTGTACGGTGAGCGCTCGGGACGGCATGCTCCCGAGCCCCCGTCGATCCACGACGGTTCCGCCGATGGTCTGGCCGGCAACAATTCCAACGGAGAACAGCGCGACGCCGAGCGCCGCCGCGACCAGCCCCTGGCTGAGAACGAGGAATGCTCCGCCGGCACCGCCCAGCGCGTACCAGAACGGCATGTTGCCGTTTCGAATGGCCGTCACCATACGGGTGACGCCCCGGCGACCGTTCGGCATGAAGATCACGGCGATGAGGATGATGACGAGGCCGCTGCCGAAAGAAATCAGGGCGGCCGCAAAGCCGTCGTGAATCAGCGAACCCAGCTGACCGTTGACGCGGGATTGCGCGGCGACGCCCGCGCCGCAGAGCACACCGAGCGCGACGAGCCCGATGTGAGCGCTCCGGCGGCGGGTGGACGGTTCTGCGGGAGGGACGCTCATGGGTTCAAGGCTATCCGGGCGGAACCGACGTACCGCGCGCGCATAGTAATCTTGACGGCGGCGTACGCCTCCTTAGCTCAGTGGTAGAGCACCGCTCTTGTAAAGCGAAGGTCATCGGTTCAAATCCGATAGGGGGCTCTCACTCGCTCTTGTGCCCCTTGGAGACAACTGTTCCTGCGCGCCCGGACACTTCTGCGGTTGCCGGATCGACCGAGCGGGAACGTACACGCTGACGGCGGCGTCCCCATCGCTGACCTCTGGCGTGAGTGCGAGCTTCGCCGTCGGCTAACCGAATCCATCTCGATTCGGGCAGGACCAACGACCCTAGCAACGCCTTTCCGCGTCGTGGACTGTTAATTGCACACTAACGAGCCTTGCCGAGGAGGCACAGATGTCTGATCGTCAGCACTTCGCGGAGCGCAACGGACCTTGGGGATTCTTCTTCCTCGTCGCATACGTTGGCGCCGCCATCTACTTCATAGTGCACTCGGACGGACAATTCTGGAGCGTCATCCTTGGGCTGCTTCAGGCGATTGTGTGGCCAGCGTACGTGATCTACCACTGTCTCGAACTGCTTCACGCGTAGCGAGTGCCCTCACTGTGAATTCAGCTATGCCGCAGCCGATTGATTGCTGCGCCCGCTCGTGCTGATCACCGCAATTGTGTTGATCACGGCCGCACTTGCGTTTTATTCGATCGGCGTATGGGCAGAGCGGATCCGACATCTTCTGAGATGGTGGCATGCCGCATTCTTTGCTGCAGGCTTCGGATGCGACCTCAGCGGAACCCTTTTGATGACGGTTCTCGCTTCCGACGGCAGCAATCAGGCGAGCGGCCTGGCGAGCATCCTGACCACCGTGATGGCCGTGACGGGCAGCCTCGCGCTCGGGCTGATGGCACTCCACCTCGTGTGGGCTGTCATAGTCCTGGTCCGAAACAGGAGCGCCGAGTTGCAGCGATTCCATCGGTTCTCCGTGGTCGTCTGGTCAATCTGGCTTGTCCCCTTCCTTGCGGGAGCGGTGGCTGCGAATTTGAGGTGACTGCGGCCCAACCTAGACGGGACTTTCGACTCTAAACGGGTACCGCGGAGCGAGGGAACCTTGACTCATGCCAAAGCCAACGACGGCTGCTCCCGCGGAACTAGCACACACGGTGAGGAGTCTTGCCGCGCCAGAGAAGATTGTTGTCGCGTCCGACGGTGGTGCCGCGAGTCGTGCCGCAATGGATTGGGTAGCGAACCGAGCGCTGCACACGCCCGCAGCTGTCGAAGTAGTCACGGTCGAAGAACTCGACCGGCGGCCGATCGGGGCAGACGAGTCGAAGTACCGGCGCAAGTACGTCGAAATTCTTGCCTCTGCCGAGAAGCACTTGGCGGGCCGGCACGGCATCACGTTTCTGTCGACGACCCTCCTCGCGGGCGAACCCGCAGACGAGATCGTTCACGCGGCCGGGCATGTCGACTGGCTGGTCGTCGGATCATCGAGGAGAAGCGCCGACACGCCTGACCTGCATGGCACGCTCGCACTTCGCATCGCCGCACGAACCGCCTCCCGACTCACCGTGGTTCCAACGGACTGGACGCCTGCTCTCGGAAGCGTCATCGTGGGGATCGACGAAGACGGCTCGTCCGATGAAGCATTGGATGTGGCGATCGCCGAGGCCAGCCGCATGGCACGCGGCCTCGTCTTGGTTCACGCCTGGTCATTGCCCGCGCCATTCTCCGTCCTTGAAGGACTGCTGAAGACCAATTACCCCACTCTCGAGGCGCTTCACCGGCGCCTACTCAAAAGAGCCGCTACCAGGGTCAAGCTGATTGCTCCACGACTGAAAGTTTCGTCGATACTGACCTTCGGTTCGCCTGCGGCAGTGCTCGCTGAGGTCGCTCGCGACCAGGCTCTCCTCGTGGTGGGAAAGCGCCACCGCAGCCGACTTGAGCACCTGTTCCTGGGGTCGGTGGGTCATGCCGTTCTGCTCGCGGCTCCCGCGCCAGTCATGATCGTGCCCGGTCAGAAGTGACCAACCGCGACAGGTCGGGTCGGTCGGGACTTTAGGCCCTGCCAATCGACTTCTGCCCGAGGGAGAGTCGTTATAACAGGTCGCCCAATGGATGGGGACGCTAAGTGAAAGGTTTCGAATCGTGAAAGCCGCAGTCGTATCAAGCTTTGACCAGCCGCTAACGATCGAGGATCGGGCCGTTCCCGAACCCGCCGCTGGTGAAGTTCTCGTGCGGATGGAGACATGCGGTCTCTGCCACACCGATATTCATGCCGCTCATGGCGACTGGCCGGTCAAGCCGAGCTTGCCGTTTGTCCCTGGCCACGAGGGCGTAGGGATCATCGAGAAGCTGGGAGCCGGCGTTACCAGCAGGGCCGTTGGCGAGCGCGTCGCGATTGCGTGGCTTGGTTATGCCTGTGGTGAATGCCAATACTGCATCGATGGCCGCGAGACCCTGTGCGAGGCGCAGCACAACAGCGGCTACTCCGTTGACGGCGCATTCGCCGAATATGCGATCGCATCCGCACGATTCGTTGTGCCCGTGCCATCCGGGGTCAGCGCGTTTGATGCCGCTCCCCTCACCTGCGCTGGTGTCACAACCTACAAGGCTCTCAAGGTCGCGAAGATCACTCCGACCGAGCGCGTTGCCGTGTTCGGCGTCGGAGGCCTCGGGCATCTTGCGGTTCAGTACGGACGCATCATGGGCGGCACGGTCATCGCCGTCGACGTCGAGGACGAGAAGCTCGAACTCGCGCTTCAGCTCGGCGCCGAGCACGCTATCAATGCTGCAGAAACCGATCCCGTCGCTGCTATCCAGGCGCTCGGCGGTGCCGATGTCGCGGTCGTGCTCGCCGCATCCTCGAAAGTCTTCGAGCAGGCGTTCGCGTCCCTCCGTCGCGGCGGACGGCTCATCTGCGTTGCCCTGCCGGCCGGTGGGGAGATGAATATCCCGATCTTTGAAACTGTTCTCAAGGGCATCTCGATCATCGGATCGATCGTGGGAACTCGCCAGGATCTTGCCGAGGTCTTCGCATTGCACGCGGCCAAGAAGACCCGGGTGATTGGCGAGAGCCGACGCATCGAACAGGTCAACGGTGCAATTGACGAGGTTTTGTCCGGCAAGATTCCAGCGCGACTCGTGTTCGAGTTCGAGCCCGAGTTGGCCAGGAAGCCCGCCCTGGTCGCTCACTCGTAACGACAAACGGGGCGAAGGAATACATGGACCGCTGACCGCGACGAGCGATCGGCTACCAGAGACAAGAACCAGAAAGAAGAACAGAAATGACTACGCTAGCTCCCCCCGAACCGCAACTACTCGCGGCAGACCACTCGCGTCGACTGACCGCGACGGGCACCATCTATACCCGCCCAGGTGAGACCGGGAGCCTGGTCCCACTCAAGACCAGGTACGACAACTTCATTGGCGGAGAGTGGGTCAAGCCGACGAAGGGTACATATAGCGAAGACCTCGCCCCGGCAACGGGAAAAGCCTTTGCGGAGTTCGCTTCGTCGAGCGTCGAAGACATCGACCTCGCGGTGGCCGCCGCCAAGGCTGCGTTCCCAGCGTGGTCGAAGACATCGGTCGCCGACCGTGCCGCCGTACTCAACCGAATCGCCGATCGCCTCGAGCAGCACCTCGAGTCCATTGCTGTGCTCGAGTCGTGGGAGAACGGTAAGCCCGTGCGCGAGACCCTCGCCGCCGACATCCCGTTGGCCATTGACCACTTCCGTTACTTCGCGGCCGCGATCCGCACCCAGGAGGGCAACATCAAGAAGCTCTCCAACGACCTGGTCTCGTACCACTTCTTCGAACCAATCGGCGTCGTTGCGCAGATCATCCCGTGGAACTTCCCGTTGCTGATGGCGGCGTGGAAGCTCGCACCCGCGCTCGCTGCGGGCAACACTGTCGTCCTCAAGCCGGCAAGCGCGACGCCGATTTCGATCCTGTATGTGATGGAACTGATTCAGGACATCATCCCGGCGGGCATCATCAATGTCATCAACGGCAGTGGTTCGACGCTCGGTCGCCCGCTTGTCGAGCACGACGACATCGGAAAGGTCGCATTTACCGGGTCGACCGCAACCGGTCGACAGATCATGCAGTACGCGATCAAGAACATCATCCCGTCGACCATGGAGCTGGGCGGCAAGTCGCCGAACATCTTCTTTGCCGACGTTGCAAAGAGCAAGGATGACTTTTACCGGAAGGCACTCGAAGGGTTCACGCTCTTTGCCTTCAACAAGGGCGAAGTCTGCTCCTGCCCTTCGCGCGCATTGCTGCAGGAGGACCTGCTCCCGGCAGGATTCCTCGACGATGCCCTCGACCGCATCCACAGGATTAAGGTCGGCGACCCGCTCGACACCACAACTGAGATGGGTCCGCAGAACAGCGCGGAACAGGTGGACAAGATTTCCGCCTACCTCGACCTCGGGCCGAAGGAGGGCTGCGAGGTGCTGGCGGGCGGAGACCGCGCCGAGCTGGCCGGAGACCTCTCCGGGGGATACTTCATCCAGCCGACAGTGTTCAAGGGAACGAACAACATGAAGGTGTTCCGTGACGAAATCTTCGGACCGGTTGTCACCGTTGCCACCTTCAAGGACTACGACGAAGCCATCGACATCGCCAACGATACGATCTACGGGCTTGGCTCGGGCGTGTGGAGCCGGGATGCCGACGTGACCTTCGAAGCCAGTCAGGACATCCGTGCCGGACGCGTTTGGATCAACACATATCACCAGTACCCGGCTGGCGCCGGGTTCGGAGGGTACAAGCAGTCGGGATACGGTCGCGAAACCGACCAGCAAACGCTGCGCAACTACCAGGAAGTGAAAAACGTCCTGGACAACCACGACCAGAAGCCCCTCGGCTTCTTCGTCTAAATCCGTGGACCGGCGCGCCATTCCCCCAGGCGCGTCGGCCCACGCAGGCTTGTTTTGTTGATGATGCGGATGCCCCACACCCATGACCACTCGTTCAAGCTATGAAGCCCAACTTCGTGGCCTTCCGCTTAGCGACTGGGAGTCATACCTGCGTGGGCACTCCGGGCTTCCGGGACCGCGAGGCAACCTTGGACTCGCTGACGCCTTCGCCGCAGTCGCCGATCGTGCCGAGATCCTGAGATTGGCAACGGTCGACGACGAGTACCTGCGGTTCTGCGCCACCGAAGCGGTAGGGCGGCTAGTTGTGGAAGAACCTGACAACGGACCGCTGGTATCTCTTCTCCGCGAACGGGCATGCGACACCATGTGGCGAGTGCGCGAAGCCGCCGCCCGCGCAATCCAGATTGTTGGCGATCACGATCGCCGCCTCCTGAGGGCGATTGTCGCGGACTGGATAGAGGACAGCGAGCCCTTTGTTCGTCGGGCTGCGGTGGCCGCTATCTGCGAGCCCCGATTGCTGAGCGATTCCGCAACCAAGTCAGATGCACTTTCGGCGTGCGTGATCGGCACCGCATCAATCGTCGCGCTACCTACCTCGGACCGTTCGACGGCTGCCGTTCGAAATCTGCGGCAGGCATTGGGCTATTGCTGGAGCGTCGCGATAGCGGCCGACCCCACCATGGGTTTGGCCGCCTTCAATCGGTTGCGAGCAACACCTGATCCCGATGCCCGGTGGATCGTGGCGGAGAATTCAAAGAAGAGTCGGCTTCGTCGACTCCTTTAGACGCAGTAGACACTCATTCGGGCGCTCGAGTGAGGGGGCCGGATCAGGCCTTTTTGGACTTAGTGCGGGACGCCGAGGCTTTCGGTACCGGGCCTGCGCCCACGTTCCCGTGCGTCGCGCTCGACTCGGTTTCCCTGGCAAGGAAGGAGCCGAGTTCGCCGATCATGCTCATCAGCGGTGCAGGGAAGACCACAACGGTGTTCTTGTCAACGCCAATCTCCACTAGCGTCTGCAGGTTGCGTAGCTGCAGTGCCAGTGGATGCGCCATCATCGTGTCCGACGCTTCGCCCAGCGCTGCTGCGGCGAGCGACTCGCCCTCGGCAGCGATGATCTTCGCCCGCTTCTCGCGTTCGGCTTCGGCCTGTTTGGCCATCGCCCGCTTCATCGTTTCTGGCAACTGGATGTCCTTCAATTCGACCAGTGTGACCTCCACGCCCCAGTCGAGGGTTGACACATCGAGAATCTCGCGAATGTTGGCGTTGAGAGTATCCGCGTCGGCGAGCGTTTCGTCCAGGCTGTGCTGGCCGATGACCTTGCGGAGCGTTGTCTGCGCGATTTGATCGATCGCCGAATACACGTTCTGGATGGCGATTATCGACTTAACCGGGTCGACGACCCGGAAATAGGCGACCGCCGAGACCCCAACGCTCACGTTGTCACGGGTGATGATGCCCTGTGACTGGATGGGCAGAGTCACGATCCGCAGCGATACCCGGTGAAGAACGTCGACCGCAGGAATGATGAACCGGAGCCCAGGTTCCTTCGTGCCGAGCAGCCGCCCGAACCGCAGGACCACGCCTCGTTCGTATTGTTTGACGACGCGAATCGAGTTAGCAAGCAGAATGATCGCCAGTATGAACGCAAGTACCAGCACGACAATCAATACGACCATGAGAGTCCATCTCTGAGGCGTCGGGCAGAACCCCAACGGCGATATCTCATTATCTCGCGCGTGCGTGGTGCGGGTAAGGACTGTGCCCCTAATCGCCCCTTTCGGGGCATAGACATCCCGACCCATTGGCGTAGGTTCGAGATATGCCGGTTCGAGGCGACTAGGGAACAGCCACGAATCGAGTAAGGATCCCCTCGAGACTTCGGGTACTCGCGGGGATCCTCCTTTTATTCAGAAAGCAGCGTCAGGATGTCTCCACCGCAGAAGTGGGCGCTGAAGCATACTGAAAGTGTGTCCGTTACCCGAGCGCCCGAGCGAAAGTTGCGTCGCGGGTGGACGGTTCGAGCACGGCTGCTTGTCGCTCTCCTGGTGGTTGCGGCACTCGGCCTGACTACTGCCGGTGCCACCACCTTCTTGCTCCAATACCAGCGGGTAATGAGCTCACTCGACGTAAGCCTGAGTTCGAGAGTCAGTGAAGCCCAGCTGGTCGTACTCGGCGCCTCGAACAGCCAATCCGCCTCCGCGCCAGCGACTGCACCTCAGCCATTCCATTCGGCGCGAGCGGCAGTAGAGGCCGTCATCAGTCGGGTACTGCCGAACTCGGATGAGACGACGCTGGGTATTGTCGGCACTAAAGCCACCTTCGTCCCTGGCGTCACAACCGACGTCACGATCGCGAAGAATACTGCACTCGTTGCGCGGGTTGTGGCCGAAACGGCGGACGGTAAAACCTATATCGGTTCGTTCACCGATTCGACGTCTTCCTATCGCTACATCGCTGCACCGATTCACGTCGCGGGCAGCTCAGACAGTGCGATATTTGTCGTTGCGATCGACATCAATGACAAGCTGGCCGATCTCACTAACGCCTTTCAAACGTATTGGGAGACTGTCGCAGTCACAGTTCTGCTCATTGCGAGCGTGGGTTGGTACCTCAGCGGCCGGCTCCTTCGGCCCCTCACCGATCTCAGGCTGACCGCAGCTCGCATCACTTCCGATCGCCGGACCGAGCGAATTCCGACCAGGGGCAATGACGACCTCGCTGTTCTCGGCGAGACGGTGAACGGCATGCTCGATCGCCTCGACGGAGCGATGACCACGCAACGGCAGTTGCTCGATGACGTTCGCCACGAATTGAATACCCCCATATCGATCGTCACTGGGCATATGGAACTGCTCGACGCGACCAACGTCGAGGAAGTGGAGGCCACCCGGGCGCTTGTACTGGACGAATTGGACCGGGTGGGCAGCCTCGTGAAAGACCTGTCGCTACTTGCCGAGAGCGAACAACTTCTGCCTCAACGCATGGTTGTTGACGTCGGAAGCTTCACTAGGGACTTCTTTGCAAAGATCCGAGTGCTATCTGGCCACCAGTGGGTGCTCGGGACGTTCGCTCCGGGTTCCGTCGGGCTTGATCCCGAAAAGATCACGCAAGCCTGGCTGCAGCTTGTCGATAATGCAGCCAAGTACTCTCCGCCGGGCTCTGAAATCGCCGTGGGCTCGAGCGGGGATGGCGAACAGGTTGAATTGTGGGTGCTTAACAGTGGGCCGAAGATTCCGGAGGATTCCCGGGCGCGAATCTTCGAACGATTTGGCCGAGTTGATGCCAGTCGCGGCATCAGGGGCTCAGGGCTTGGATTGGCCATTGTGAGCGCGATCGCGTTCGCCCATAACGGTGTCGTGACTCTGAGCTCCTCTGAGGAGCAGACTCGCTTTGGGATCCGGATTCCTCGAATTGCCGTGACTACCGCATCCAGTGCCGAAGGGAGCGCACAGTGAGCAACATCCTGATCGTCGAAGATGAAACGAGAATTTCAAGCTTCGTCCAGAAGGGGCTCCGCGCAGCTGGGTACGCCTGCTCGGTCTCGGCAGATGGCGCGGAAGCGCTCGCCCTTGCGCAAACCGGCCAATTTGATCTGATACTGCTCGACATCGGCTTGCCCACTCTCGACGGATACGAGATTCTCCGTAGGCTTCGGGTCGATGACCAGATCACCCCGGTGATAATGCTCACCGCACGAAACTCGGTCGAGGACACCGTCGTGAGCCTGGATGGTGGGGCAAACGACTATCTCGCGAAGCCCTACAAGTTCGACGAATTGCTCGCACGAATCAGAATTCGGCTGCGCGATCGACCGGCCGCCGCGATCACCGAATTGCGCTACGGCGACATATCCCTGGATCTCAGGACTCGGCGGGCCATGCTGGGCAACGCGAACGTTGAGCTCTCGCCGCGAGAATTTGCTGTCGCAGAGGAGTTCCTCAAGAACCCCGACCAGGTGCTCAGCCGGGGACAGCTTCTCAGTCGAGTATGGGGTTACGATTTTGATCCCGGTTCAAACGTCGTCGACGTATACATCCGCTACCTTCGCAACAAGTTCGGCGCGGACTTCATTGAAACCGTTCGCGGAGCTGGCTATCGCCTTAAATGAGAAGTACCCGGTCCATTACGAACCGGGCACTTATTCTTCGACTCCAACGCCGTTCGGACCCGAACCGAACTCGTGGAGCGAATCCATGCTGCAAGCTTTAGACCCTGGCGTTCGTCCCCCGAAGAACGAATTCCAGACTCCAGCTCTTGTGCAACGGTGGATGTCCCCCTCTTGCGGATACCACGTGGGTTAATTCTGCCGAGATGAGATGAGATGAGAGCACGATTTCGATGAGAGGTCTCTCATCAAATCAGCCCCCTGAACTGTCTTTGCCCTTGTTGGAACCGTTGCCCTTGTTGGAACCGTTGCCCTTGTTATTGACATCGTTCCCATTGTTGGACTTGTCCTTGTTCGAACCAGTGCCCTTGTTATTGACATCGTTCCCGTTGTTCGAGGCGCTTTGATCAGCAGGGGATCCGTCTCCACCCGGGGCCGGCGTCGAGGTCGCCTTGGGTGCTGGTTCTGGCGAATCGGTGCCATCGCCAGACGCCGACGGCGCGCTCGCGCCGCTGCCTGTGTTCGGATCCTCGGAAAGGTCGACCGCTTCGTGCGGTGCGACGGCGATCAGCCCGTTCGCCAATAGACCGACGGACTGGTGACCGGATGCTGAAGGTTGATAGTTCGCCGGTACGACCAGAGCGCGGGAGTTTACGACTTCGGAACTCGACGTCAACACAGGAGCGGCATAAGCGGCGGTCGCAGCAAAAGCCAATGTTCCGACCGCGATCGTCGCGCAGCTCGTGATGATGATTAGGGGCCCCCGCATGAAGCCATTGTGCCAAACAATTGCCTGCGCAAACCGAGGATGAGAGGTTCCTCATTCGTCGACCGGTTGTTCCCGAACCGGGGACTGTGGCGGAGAGCGTCGACGATGCAGAATGGTGCGTGTGAACGCATTCGAAGAGCTGGGTATCACGGCGGCTCCTCAAACTCCACTTCCGCGGGGCGCCGCGCGCAACGTCAGCGAAGTCTTTACGGTCA
>JADGOT010000147.1 GCA_017882805.1 Glaciihabitans sp.
TCCAAGCTCGCGAAGGCGGGCACGTCCGTGACGGATGCCGTCTTCGAGATCACCACAACGGATGTGTCGGATGCGTGCAAGATCTTTGCCCCGACATACGCGAAGTCGGGCGGCAAAGACGGTCGGGTGTCCATCGAGGTCGAACCGGGCCTTGCGCACGACGCCGCTGGTACCACCGCCGAGGCAAAGCGTCTCTGGGCGAAGGTTAATCAGCCCAATGTCATGATCAAGATTCCGGCAACAGTGGAGGGCCTCACCGCCATCACTGAAGCAACGGCCGTCGGTATCAGCGTCAACGTCACGTTGATCTTCAGCCTGGAGCGCCACCGTCAGGTCATCAACGCCTACCTGACCGGGCTCGAGAAGGCTAAGGCTGCGGGACTCGACCTCTCCACCATCCATTCGGTCGCGTCGTTCTTCGTGTCGCGTGTCGACACCGAAATCAACAACCGCCTCGACGCGATTGGCACGGACGAGGCAAAAGCCCTCAAGTCCAAGGCCGGCGTTGCGAATGCCCAACTCGCGTACGAGGTTTTCGTGGGCGCGTTCGAGTCAGAGCGAGCGAAATCGTTGCTCGCGGACGGCGCAAACAAACAGCGGCCACTGTGGGCATCCACCGGCGTCAAAGATCCGAGCCTGCCCGACACCCTGTACGTCACCGAACTCGCGGTCGCGGATGTGGTCAACACGATGCCGGAGAAAACGCTCGAGGCGACTTTCGACCACGGTGTGATCGACGGAGACCACGTCTCCGGTAGCTACGCCGCCGCGAACGCCGTACTCGACGCGATTGCCGAACAGGGCATTTCGTATGACGAGGTCACCGAGCTTCTCGAGAAGGAGGGCGTCGACAAGTTCATCGTCTCCTGGAACGAACTGCTCGACACTGTGACGGCAGCCCTGGAGGCAGCAAAGTGACAGTCCGTATCAAGGCGAACGGCGCTCCCAGCGATGCAATCAAGAAGGTCGTCCCGACACTGGTGACAGATCTCGTTGCCAGCAGGATCGCCGACTTCGACGACTCGCTGTGGGGCCCCGATGCCGCCACTGAGGCGGCGAAGCGCCTCGGCTGGACGGAGGCGGTATCCGTCTCTCGCCCCATGGTCAGCGAGATTCTCGAGCTCCGCGATCTCCTTCACGGCGAAGGCGTGAACCACATTGTTCTCGCCGGCATGGGCGGGTCGTCTCTCGCTCCCGAGGTCATTACCCGCACCTACGGGGTCGAACTCACGGTGCTCGACTCGACGGAGCCCGGGCAAGTACTGCACGCCCTGAATGACCGTCTCGCGACCTCGGCACTCGTCGTCTCGTCCAAGTCGGGGAGCACAGTTGAGACCGACAGCCAGAAGCGACTGTACGAAAAGGCGTTCAAAGATCTCGGCATCGATCCGACTCGTCGCATCATCGTCGTCACCGACCCGGGTTCGCCGCTCGATGTCTCGGCGCGAGCCGACGGTTACCACGTATTCAACGCCGACCCTAACGTCGGCGGACGCTACTCGGCGCTCACCGCGTTCGGTCTCGTGCCGTCCGGACTCGCTGGCGTCGACATCAACGCACTCCTCGATGAGGCTGGCGCAACGCTCATCGAACTCGTGACCGACAACAGCGCGAATCCCGCCCTGGTTTTGGCTGCGGCTATCGCGGCAACAAACCCGCTCCGCGACAAGCTCGGAATCGTCGCCGACGGAACCCACATCGTTGGGTTCGCAGACTGGGCAGAGCAGCTCATCGCCGAGTCGACGGGAAAACAGGGCAAAGGCATCCTGCCGATCGTCCTCGGCCTTAGCGCACCCGAACTGACGGAGAACCTGCACGACGTGCAGATCATTCGCCTGGTCGGCTCCGCCGCCGACGAGCGCCACGTTGCTCCCGGCGAGATTGAGATTACTGGCTCGCTCGGCGCCCAGATGCTCACCTGGGAGTACGCGGTTGCCGTCGCCGGCCGACTACTCGGAATCGACCCATTCGACCAGCCTGACGTGGAGTCCGCCAAGATCGCGACCCGTGCTCTGCTCGACAAGACGCCCGCGCCGATCAAGCCCTCCTTCGTCGAGGATGCCGTCGAGGTTCGTGGGACAAAGGATGTCGTCGACGGAGCCAGCGACCTGAAGACGGTCGTCGAGCAGTTGCTCGCGCAGGTGACGGATGACGGTTACGTCGCCATCCAGGCCTATGTGGACCGGGTCGCCCACCCACAGCTGGCGGAACTTCGTGATCTCGTCGCAGCGCGCACCAAGCGTCCTGTCACCTTCGGCTGGGGACCACGGTTTCTGCACTCGACCGGCCAGTTCCACAAGGGTGGACCCGCGGTCGGTGTCTTCCTGCAAATCACCCAAACACCCCTGGAAGACCTCGCGATTCCGGATCGCCCATTTACATTCGGGCAACTCATCACGTACCAGGCTGCCGGAGACGCGAGCGTGCTCGCCGACCATGGTCGACCCGTGCTGACACTCACCCTCACCGACCCCGCATCGGGTGTCGCAGTCATCGCCGGCGCACTCCGCTAGCGACAACTCAGCGCCTAGCTCAGGAGCACAATGTCCCCGGTGGAAATCACACCAACCTTCAATCCGCTGCGGTTGCCGTCCGATCGACGCCTCAACCGCATCGCGGGGCCGAGTGCGCTAATCATCTTCGGCGTCACCGGCGACCTCGCGCGCAAGAAGCTCATGCCCGCGGTGTACGACCTCGCCAACCGAGGGCTGCTGCCTCCCGGCTTCGCACTCGTCGGGTTCGCGCGACGAGACTGGGAAGACCAGGACTTCGCGAAGGTTGTGCACGATGCGGTCGCACAGTACGCCCGCACGCCATTCGACGAAGACGTCTGGAAGCAGCTCGCCGAGGGCATCCGCTTCGTCCAGGGCGAATTTGACGACGACGCGGCATTCCTCGACCTGAAGAACACGCTCGCCGAATTGGACAAGACTCGCGGCACGATGGGCAATCACGCGTTCTACCTGTCGATCCCACCCAAATCGTTCCCGCAGGTAACCGAGCAGCTTCGGCGCTCCGGGCTCGCCGACCAGGTCGGCGACGAGTGGCGCCGCGTGGTCATCGAGAAGCCATTCGGCAGCGACCTGAAAACCGCACGTGAACTCAACGCCGTCGTCGAGTCGGTATTTCCCCCAGACAGCGTCTTCCGCATCGACCACTACCTCGGCAAAGAGACGGTACAAAACCTCCTCGCGTTGCGATTTGCAAACGAGATGTACGAGCCAATCTGGAACTCCAACTACGTCGATCACGTGCAGATCACCATGGCCGAGGACATCGGCGTTGGCGGTCGCGCCGGCTACTACGACGGCATCGGCGCCGCACGCGACGTAATTCAGAACCACCTCTTGCAGTTGCTGGCCCTCACCGCAATGGAGGAACCGGTGTCGTTCGCTGCAGCCGATCTGCGCGCCGAGAAAGAGAAGGTGCTCTCGGCCGTCCGGCTTCCGAAGGACCTCAGCACGGCAACCGCTCGTGGACAGTATTCGGGTGGATGGCAAGGCGGCGAAAAGGTCATCGGCTTTCTCGAAGAGGAGGGTATGAACCCAAAGTCGCTCACCGAGACTTTCGCGGCCATCCGGCTCGACATCGGAACACGGCGATGGGCCGGAGTGCCGTTCTACCTGCGCGCAGGCAAGCGACTTGGTCGGCGAGTGACCGAGATCGCGGTGGTGTTCAAGCGTGCACCGCAATACCTCTTCGCCGAGAGCCAGACCGGCGTGCTCGGCCAGAACGCGCTCGTGATTCGGGTGCAGCCGGATGAGGGCGTTACGTTGCGGTTCGGATCAAAGGTTCCCGGTGCCGGCATGCAGGTGCGCGATGTGACCATGGACTTCGGATACGGCCACGCCTTTACCGAGGCGAGCCCCGAGGCCTACGAACGACTCATCCTTGACGTGCTCCTCGGCGATCCACCGTTGTTCCCGCGACACGAAGAAGTCGAGTTGAGCTGGAAGATTCTGGACCCGATCGAGGAGTTCTGGGAGACCCAGGGTCAGCCTGAACAGTACCGACCAGGAACGTGGGGACCTGCGTCTGCCGACGAATTGCTCGCCCGCGACGGACGAGTCTGGAGACGACCATGATTATCGACCTGCCAGACACGACGACCAGTCAGATTTCGAAGACACTCGTCAAGATTCGGGAAGAGGGCGGCGCGGTGGCCCTCGGAAGAGTGCTCACCCTCATCATCTCCACGAAGCTCGGCGAAGAGGAAGAAGCCATCGAGGCCGCAAACGATGCCTCGCGCGAGCACCCCATGCGCGTCATCGTGGTGTCGACCAGTGGCGACTCTCATAACCACAGCAGCGCACGTCTCGACGCCCAGATTCGAGTCGGCGGCGACGCGGGCGCGAGCGAAGTCATCGTGGTTCGCGCGTACGGCGATACCGCGAGCGACAAGGAGGGATTGGTCACCGGGCTCCTCCTCCCGGACGCTCCAGTGGTGGTCTGGTGGCCCGGAGACGGCCCCCACAACGCCGCGCATTCCGCTCTTGGTCGAATCGCTCAACGACGGATTACGGATGCCGCAGCAGCCGCAAATCCGCTCGCGGCATTGCACCACATTGCCAAGACGTACACGCCGGGCGACACCGACTTTTCGTGGACGCGTCTCACGCTCTGGCGCGCACAATTAGCTGCAGTACTCGATCAGCCGCCGTTCGAAACCATCACGTCCGTTGAGGTCCATGGGGCAGCAGATTCACCGTCCACAGTGCTGCTGGCCGCCTGGTTACAGGAGCAGCTTCAGGTCGATGTAAAACTCGAGATGATCAATCCCTCAACCGGGTCGAGCGGTATCCAGGGCGTGCGACTGCACCGAGCATCCGGTGTGATCGAGCTCGAGCGCACCATCCCGAACATTGCGACCCTGAAGCAGCCAGGTCAGCCGACCCACGACATCTCGCTACCCCGGCGGAGCCTGCGCGACTGTCTCGCCGAGGAACTGCGTCGTCTCGACCCGGACGATCTATTCGGTGAGGTCATTCGTCATGGCGTCCAGCAACTCGAACGCGCCGAGGGCGCAAACGCGCAGGCCACGACAAAGGCCACTGCGAAATCGAAGGGCAAGGCCGCGTCGAAATGACTCCGGACCGTCGCGTCGTGGTGTATCCCGACAAGCAAGTCCTCGCGGATGCTCTCGCGGCGCGGTTTCTGAGCAAGGTTGCGAAGTTCATCTCTGCTCGCGGCGAAGCGACCGTCGTCCTGACCGGCGGCACGATGGGCTACGCCACTCTCGCAGCGATAAATGCCTCGCCCAAACGCGACACCGTCGACTGGTCGAAGGTGAACTTCTGGTGGGGCGACGAGCGCTGGCTCCCGGATGCGGATCCGGACCGTAACGAAACGCAGGCGCGAGAAGCATTGCTCGCGCACATCCCGGTCGACCCCGATCGTGTTCACACGTTTGCGTGCTCCGACGACGGGCTCGAACTCGACGCGGCGGCCGACGCGTACGCCGCCGAACTCAAGGCCGCCGCCCCAGACGGTGCCGACTATCCGAGTTTCGACATCACATTCCTCGGCGTCGGCCCGGACGGACACATCGCGTCCCTGTTTCCCGAACGCGGTGGAATCAAGGAGGAGCTTCGCACGGTAATACCGGTGCGGAACTCGCCCAAGCCGCCGCCCGAGCGCCTCAGTCTCACACTGCCCGTGATCAATTCGTCGGAGCGCATTTGGCTAGTGCTCGCCGGTGCGGACAAGGCCGCTGCTCTCGGGCTAACCCTCGCCGACGCGAGCGTGTTTGAGGTGCCAGCAGCCGGGGTGCGCGCGAAGCGCAGCACGAGGTTTCTGGTCGATCAGGATGCTGCGGCGGAGGTGCCGGACAACCTGACGACGAGGGAGCAATTCTGGACCAGCGACGACGATCCCCACTGAGCCGCCGCAAGATCGCTTCGCGATCCGCCGGTCTGCTCAGCGTGAGCCCAATTACTGGGACGAAACCTTACTTGGTGACAGAACCGCGGCGGGCGCGGAGTTGCTCGAGGGCCTCTTCAAGGAGTTCGGCCGCTTCCTTCTCGGTGCGGCGCTCCTTCACGTAGGCGAGGTGAGTCTTGTAGGGCTCAAGCTTCGCCACCGACGGTGGGTTGTTACGGTCACGACCGGCCGGCAGGCCGGTCGACGGGGAGTCAATCGTCTCCGGAATCTCGTCTTCCGGGAGGTTCGCCGCGAAGTTGCGAACAGTCTCGTTGCCGAGTTCGTCCCAGTACGAAACCTGGATGCGCTCGGCGTGGAAGCCACGATCCTGCTCGCCCATCGGGCCAGCTCCAACGCGAGAACCGCGAATAGCACTACCGCCTGAAGCCACGGAAATTCTCTTTTCGTGCTCGATGTTGCGCGAACGGGTGGGGAAGGCTGAGCGGGTCAGCCGGCAAACTTGAGGATGAGCCCTAGTACCACGATGCACGTGATCCAGACCAGGCACAGGATGACCGTGATGCGGTTCAGGTTGCGCTCGGCAACACCTGAAGCGCCAAGGTTGGATGTGACTCCACCGCCGAACATGTCGGACAGGCCGCCGCCGCGACCGCGGTGCAGCAGGATCAGCAGGGTCAGCAAGAGGCTCACGAGCCCCAGAATGACCTGCAGAACTACCTGAAGAATTGCCACAACAAACCTTTCAACACGGCCGGATGGCCTCAGTAAGTATAAACGCTGTGGACTCAGGTTCCGACGTGCTTACGGAACTGCGCAATCGAGGCGAATTCGGTGATGTCCAGGCTCGCTCCCCCGACCAGTGCACCATCAACATTCGGCTGGCGCAGGAAGCCCGCGATGTTGGACGATTTCACTGAGCCGCCGTACAGGATGCGCGTGGCGTCGGCCACCTCGCCGCCCAGCAACTCGGCGATCACATAGCGCAGTTGCTCGGCAACCTGCTCGGCCTGTTCTGGCGTTGCCGCCTGCCCCGACCCGATCGCCCATACCGGCTCGTAGGCAACGACAATGTTGGTCGCGCCGCCCGCCAGGGCAAGTGATCCGTGGAGTTGCTGCACGGGAACCGCGCTCGGGCCGTAGAGTTCGAGGTCCTCCGCGGTCTCGCCGACACAAATCACTGGCACGAGACCGTTCTTGATGGCGTTAGCGACCTTTTCGGCGATGTGCTCGTCGCCCTCGTGATGGTACTGGCGACGCTCGGAGTGACCGATGATCACATACTGAACGTCGAGTGCCTTCAGGAATTCGGCGGAAACTTCACCCGTGTATGCGCCGTGAGGATGCGCGGATACATCTTGAGCGCCAAAACCTAGTTCGATCTTGTCGCCCGAAATCAGCGTCTGCACCGAGCGCAGATCGGTGAAGGGAGGGAAAACGGCGACCTCCGTCACCGAGTAGTCGTGCCGGGCATCCTTGAGGGTCCAGGCGAGCTTCTGCACGAACGCGATCGCCTGGAGGTGGTCGAGGTTCATCTTCCAGTTGCCCGCAATGAACGGAATCCGCTCTGCCGGTTTAGCTGTCGCCATTACTGTGCCTGCCATCCCAATACTTCGAGTCCTGGCAGCTTCTTGCCTTCGAGAAACTCGAGGCTCGCACCGCCTCCGGTAGAAATGTGACCGAACTGGTCATCCGAAAATCCGAGTTCGCGAACAGCCGCTGCGGAGTCTCCCCCGCCGACCACCGCGAGGCCATCGACCTTGGTCAACGCCTCGGCAACCGCGCGGGTGCCCGCTGCAAATGGCGGCAGCTCGAACACGCCCATTGGGCCGTTCCAGAACACCGTCTTCGATGTCGCAATAATCGCGGCAAAGTTCTTCGCGGTATCCGGCCCGATGTCGAGACCAAGTCCGGATGCGCCGAATTCGGTGTCTTCGATCGCACTTGCCGGCGCGACTACGTGCTTGGAGTCCCCGCTGAACTTTTCTGCCACCACGACATCGGTCGGTAGCACGATCTCGACACCGAGTTGCTTCGCCTTCGCGAGGTAACCCGCCACGGTGTCGACCTGGTCGACCTCGAGCAGGCTCGCACCGACCTTGTAGCCCTGCGCGACCAGGAAGGTGAACAGCATCCCTCCACCAATAAGAAGGCGGTTCACGCGCGGAAGAAGCGCACCAATGACGTCGAGCTTGTCGGAAACCTTCGAGCCGCCCAGAACCACCGTGTACGGCTTCTCCGGGTCAACCGTGAGGCGCTCGAGAACATCCAGCTCCTGCTCAATGAGTAGGCCGGCCGCGCTTGGCAGTTCCTGCGCGAGTTCGTACACGCTGGCCTGCTTGCGGTGCACGACCCCAAAGCCGTCAGAGACGAACGCGTCGCCAAATGCCGCAAGCTTCTCGGCAAAGGCTTTGCGTTCGTGCTCCTGCTTGCTGGTCTCGTCGGCGTTGAAGCGCAGGTTTTCGAGGAGTACGACACCGCCATCGCCCAACTCGGCGATGGCCTTCTTGGCGGAGCCACCGACCGTGTCCTCCGCAAACGCGACCGGCTTGCCGAGGAGCTCGGCGAGTCGGTGCGCGACCGGGGCGAGACTGTACTTTTGCTCGGGCTTGCCCTCGGGACGACCGAGGTGCGAGATCACCACTAGCTTCGCACCGGCCTTGGACAGCGCATTGAGTGTTCCGAGCGAGGCGCGAATTCTGCCGTCGTCGGTGATCTGACCGTTCTTCAGCGGAACGTTCAGATCACAACGAACGACAACGGTTTTGCCGGAGAGGTCTCCGAGCGACGCGAGCGTGCGGAGTGCCACGGGCGGTGCCTACAGTCTGTCGGCGACGTACTCGGTGATGTCAACGAGGCGGTTGGAGTATCCCCACTCGTTGTCGTACCACGACGCGACCTTGACCTGGCTGCCGATGACCTTGGTAAGGCCGGCATCGAAGATCGAGGAGTGCGGGTCACCCTGGATGTCACTCGAGACGATCTCGTCCTCCGTGTACTTGAGAATGCCCTTGAGCGGGCCTTCAGCCGCAGCCTTGTAGGCGGCGTTGATCGCAGCGACCGTGACCGGCTTCGATGCCTCGATCGTGAGGTCCGTGATCGAACCCGTAATGACAGGGACGCGCAGCGCATAGCCATCGAGCTTTCCCACGAGTTCAGGGATAACAAGGCCGAGCGCCTTCGCGGCGCCCGTGGAGGTCGGGATGATGTTTTGAGCCGCAGCGCGAGCGCGACGAAGATCGCTGTGCGGGCCATCCTGCAGGTTCTGATCCGCCGTGTACGCATGGACCGTGGTCATGAAACCGCGCTCGATACCGAAGTTGTCCAGGAAGACCTTCGCAAGAGGCGCGAGGCAGTTAGTGGTGCAGGACGCGTTCGAGATGATGTCGTGAGTGGCTGCGTCGTACGTGCCCTCGTTGACTCCCAGAACCAGGGTCGCAACATCGTCACCCGTCGCCGGTGCCGAAACGACGACCTTCTTGGCGCCGGCGGTAATGTGCTGGCGCGCATCCACCGACTTCGTGAAGCGACCGGTGGACTCTACGACGATGTCAACTCCGAGTTCGCCCCAGGGCAGCTCGGCGGGGTTGCGCTCAGCGAGAACCTTGATGCGCTTACCGTTCACCACGATGTTGTCACCGTCCACCTCGATGGAGGCTCCGAGGATGCCGGCAACGGTGTCGTACTTGAGCAGGTGAGCGAGAGCCGCCGGGCTGTCCAGGTCGTTGACCGCGACAATTTCGAGGTCACTACCCTTCTCGAGTGCCGCGCGAAAGAAGTTGCGGCCGATGCGACCGAATCCGTTGATGCCGATCTTGACGCTCAATGAAACTCCTGCTGTTCATGCGCCCCAATGCAGGGCGCTCCTGTGGTGGTAGAGGGGAAAACGAGAGAACACGGGTGTGGCCGGGGCCCCGACGAATCGCAGAGTTCCCCGGCCACAATGCCGTTACGAGAGTAGCAGTAGCGCGCCCGCGCCCGTGCGTGCTGCCTCGAAGCGAGCCTGCGCATCCGCCCAGTTCACGATGTTCCAGAACGCCTTCACGTAGTCGGCCTTCACGTTTACGTAGTCGAGGTAGAAGGCGTGCTCCCACATATCCAGCTGGAGAATCGGAATCGTGCCGAGTGCCGTGTTGCCCTGCTGGTCGAACATCTGCTGGATGATCAGCTGCTTGCCGACGGCATCCCAGGACAGCACCGCCCAGCCGGAACCCTGCAGGCTGGTGGCTGCCGCGGAAAAGTGACCGACGAACTTGTCGAACGATCCGAAGTTGTCATCGATAGCCGCGGCCAGTTCGCCGGTTGGTTTGTCGCCCCCGTCTGGTGAGAGGTTCTTCCAGAAGATCGAGTGGTTGATGTGTCCGCCGAGGTGAAACGCCAAATCTTTCTCGAGCTTCGGGACGTTGGCGTAGTCGCCTGCGTCGCGCGCCTCGGCGAGCTTGGCAAGGGCGGTGTTGGCACCGGCCACGTAGGCCGCATGGTGCTTGTCGTGATGCAGCTCCATGATCCGCGCGCTGATGTGCGGCGCGAGGGCTGCGTAGTCGTAAGGAAGATCAGGAAGTGTGTACTCAGCCATCAAATTCTCCTAGCAAATTGCCCCAGACAGCGCAGACGCACGAGCCGGGGGTGACATGTTCAGTCTACCTAGGACAACCCAGCGCGCTTTCGGAAGCTTCCCAGCTAAGGGCGTTGGCTCTGAGCTATTCGTCCAGGTCTGGCGGCAGGTTGGCATCCGTACCGGGGATGCCAAGGTCGGATGCGCGCTTGTCGGCCATTGCGAGAAGGCGACGGATTCGTCCGGCGACCGCATCTTTCGTCATCGGTGGATCGGCATGGTGCCCGAGTTCGTCGAGGCTCGCGTCGCGGAAGCGCAACCGAAGGTCACCCGCGTAGCGCAGGTGTTCGGGAACGTCGTCGGTCAGGATTTCAAGTGCACGCTCAACGCGAGAACAGGCAGCAACGGCGGCCTGCGCCGAACGACGAAGGTTCGCATCGTCGAAGTTGACCAAGCGGTTGGCAGTGGCACGCACTTCACGGCGCTGCCGAAGCTCTTCCCACGCAGAGACACTCGTCACCGCGCCCATCAAGACCAACATCGCGCTGATCGCCTCGCCATCGCGAATGACAACTCGGTACACGCCGCGCACTTCCCGAGCCTTCGCAGGAATATGCAGCCGCCCGGCCGCCCCGACCAGCGCCATTGCCGCTTCGTTGCCGGGACAGATGACTTCGAGCGCCGCTGATCGGCCGGGATCGGTGAGCGTACCCCGGGCGAGGAATGCTCCGCGCCAGACGGCCGCAAGTTCTTCTCGCGAGCCCGTTGTCAATCGATTCGGGAGCCCGCGGATGGGACGCCGGCGCGCATCGAGGAGCCCGGTCTGACGCGCAAGAGTTTCGCCCCCCTCGACAACTCGCACCAGATAGTGACTGGCCTGGCGAGTTCCGGATGCAGAGACGACCGCGACTTCGCTGCGAACGCCGTAGAGCTCGGCCAGATCTTTGCGCACCCGACGGCCGAGCAACGGACTGTCTAATTCGGCTTCGACTGCGATGCGATTGGAGATCACGTGCAGCCCGCCAGCGAAGCGGAGAATAGTCGCGAGTTCCGCGGCACGCACTGTGGTCTTGCTGACGCCGATTCGCGCGAGTTCTTCTTTAACATCGGCGGTCAGTGCCACTATGCGTTCCTCTTCATTTCATTCAGTTACGTATCGGGGGTGCGACGTATGGCCTAAGTGGTGGGCTTACTCTCGGCCGAGGTCACGATGTTTGACGTTGACTACGACGCCGGGCTCAGCGCGCAACAGCGAGGCCAATCTCTCTGCAACAGCAACCGAGCGATGCTTACCGCCCGTGCACCCAATGGCGATCGTAGCGTGTCTCTTGTTCTCGCGTTGGTACCCGGCGAGCACCGGGGCCAGCGCTTTCGCGTAACTCTCGACGAACTCGTGCGCGCCCTCGGCCCCCATCACGTAGGCGCTCACCTCGGCGTCAAGCCCGGTGAGTGCCTTGAGTTCGTTGATCCAGAACGGATTCGGCAGGAATCGCATGTCGGCGACCAGATCGGCATCGGCCGGCAATCCGTACTTGAATCCGAAGCTGACGATCGTGACGCGCACGCCGGGAGCCTCGGCCTCGGCGAATTTCTCCGCGATGCTGGTAGCGAGCTGGTGGATGTTGAGCTCCGACGTGTCCACGACGATGTCGCTGGTCTCGCGGAGTTCCTCGAGTCGGCGACGTTCTTTGGTGATCCCATCAAGCAGCGTGCCGTCGCCCTGGAGCGGATGCGGCCGGCGAACCTGCTCGAACCTGCGCACCAGAACGGCATCGGTCGCATCAAGAAACAGGACACGAACTCGAGCGCTCGCGCGCAGTTCTTGAAGCGCCTCCTGAACGTCGGTGAAGAGCTTGCCACCACGGATGTCGACGATCGCCGCGATTTTCGGCAGGGATCCGCTCGCCCGCTCCGAAAGATCCACTAGTGGTCGGAGCATCTGCGGGGGAAGGTTGTCGACGACATACCAGCCCAGATCTTCCAGCGCGTTACCGACGGTTGATCGCCCAGCACCGGACATCCCGGTGACGACGAGCAGTTCCTGCCGTTCGCTGTCCTCGGTCATGTACGGCCCTCAATAGTGGCGGTGCTGGTAGACCGCCAGTTTAGCTCCGAAGCTGTTCGTAAATTTGGCGGGCCAGCACAGGACCGACTCCTTTAACCTCGGCGATCGCTTCCGCGTCAGCCGCGCGGAGACGAGTGACAGAGCCGAAATGCTTCAGCAACTGCTTGACGCGGGCAGGGCCGAGTCCGGAAACCTCGGACAGAGCCGAGCTCACGTCGTGTGAACGACGCTGGCGCTGGTAAGTAATTGCAAATCGGTGAGCCTCATCGCGAATGCGCTGGATCATAAACAGTGCGTCACTATTGCGAGGCAGGATGACGGGATAGTCGGAATCCGGCAGCCAAATCTCTTCGAGTCGTTTGGCGATACCGCAGAGCGTGATACCGGTGATTCCGAGGTCGTCCATGGCGCGCTGGGCTGCGGCCACCTGGGGCTGTCCCCCGTCGACAATCAGCAGGTTCGGGCGATACGCAAACTTGCGGCGCGGCCGCCCCTCCGCATCCGCTTCGGCGTCTGCCGCCTCCTGACGTGTACCGTCCTCGTCAATGTGAGTCAGGCGCCGGGTGAGGGTCTGGTAGATCGATTCGGTGTCGTCGGTGGAGTCCGGGATGCTGAACCGTCGGTACTGGTCTTTCTTGGGCAAGCCATCTTCGAACACAACCATCGAGGCGACAATGTTGGTGCCACTGAGATGCGACACGTCGTAGCATTCCATCCGCAGCGGCGCGTCCGGCATCTCGAGCGCCTCCTGGATGTCCGCAAGGGCCTGCGACCGGGCAGTGAAGTCTCCGCTCCGCCGGGTCTTGTAGAGCACGAGGGCATTGCGCGCGTTGGTGCCCACGGTCAGCGCTAGGGCGGCCTTCTCGCCGCGCTGTGCGGTCTTCAGCGAGACCTTGGTCGCACTGAGGCCCGCCGAAATCCGCAGGTCCGCGAGCCACCGCTCGAGTTCGATGGCATCGTCCGGCAAGACCGGAACGACGACCTCGCGCGGTGGGGCATCCTCACCGTTGTACGCGTTCTGGAGCACAGTTTCGACGAGCTCAGAAAGTTCGACGTCGAGCTCCTTGTCGACCACCCAGCTCTTTACACCGCGGATGCGGCCACCTCGCACAATGAACTGCTGGACCGCCGCAGCGAGTTCGTCGTGCGCGATCCCGAAGAAGTCGGTATCGATGTCTTCGGACAGCACCACGGCATTCTTCGACATCGCCGTGTTCATTGCGCCGAGCTGATCGCGATACCGCGCCGCCGCCTCGTAGTCTTGCTCTGCGGATGCGGCCTTCATCTTCTTCTCGAGGTCACCCACGAACTTGGAGTCGTTACCCGACATGAAGGATGCGAAGTCCACAGCGATGGACTTGTGATCTTCCTTGCTTATTCTCCCGACGCAGGGCGCGGCGCACTTGCCGATGTCGCCAAGGAGACACGGCCGGCCGGTCTGCTGAGCGCGCTTGTAGGTCGCGTCGGTGCAGCTGCGCATCGGAAAGGCCTTGAGGAGAATATCCACGGTTTCCCGAATCGCCCAGACGCGCGAGTATGGCCCGAAGTATCGGGCGCCCGAAATCTTGCGATTGCGGGTCACCAAGACCCGGGGCACGTCCTCCTGCAGCGTGATGGCGAGGTACGGGTACGACTTGTCGTCGCGGAACTGCACATTGAACGGTGGGTCGAACTCGTTGATCCAGGTGAACTCGAGCTGCAGCGCCTCAAACTCATTGCCGACCACCGTCCACTCGACCGAAGCCGCGGACGTGACCATGCTCCGGGTGCGCTGGTGCAGGTTCTGGAGCGGCGCGAAGTAATTGCTGAGTCTTGATCGAAGGTTCTTGGCCTTGCCGACGTAGAGAACACGACCGCTCGCATCCCGGAAGCGATAGACGCCCGGAGACGTCGGGATCTCCCCGGCCTTCGGCCGGTAGCTCACTGTGTCAGCCATGACCTGCAACCCTCCGAAGAACGCGCTAGTTGCTCGCCGTGGCGAGTAGCGCTGGGCTCAGTATCTCGCGCAGGAAGATCGCCGTGTGGCTGTGGGTGTTCCCTGCCAACTCCTCCGGTGTCCCAACCGCGATGACCTCACCGCCACCGGCTCCACCCTCGGGACCTAGATCCACGACCCAGTCCGCCGACTTGATGACATCGAGGTTGTGTTCGATCACGATGACGGTGTTGCCCTTGTCGACGAGCCCGTTCAGCACGATCAGCAGCTTGCGAACGTCTTCAAAGTGAAGCCCCGTCGTGGGTTCGTCTAGTACGTAAACGCTCTTACCGGTCGCCCGGCGCTGGAGTTCTGTCGCCAGTTTGACGCGCTGGGCTTCGCCGCCCGAAAGCGTCGTCGCGCTCTGCCCGAGCCGAACGTACCCAAGACCGACCTCGACCAGCGTCTGCAGGTAGCGGTGGATACTCGAGATGGCTTCGAAGAATTCGGCGGCTTCCGCGATCGGCATGTCGAGAACTTCGGCGATGTTCTTGCCCTTGTAGTGCACTGTAAGGGTGTCGCGGTTGTACCGCGCTCCCCCGCACACTTCGCACGCGACATACACATCGGGAAGGAAGTTCATTTCGATCGTGATCGTGCCATCGCCGGCGCAGTTCTCGCAGCGGCCGCCCTTGACGTTGAAGCTGAAGCGGCCAGGTAGATAACCGCGAGCCTTCGCTTCGGCAGTCTCGGAAAAGAGAGTGCGGATCTTGTCGAAGACGCCCGTGTAGGTCGCCGGGTTGGACCGCGGAGTGCGACCGATTGGCGCCTGGTCGACGTGCACAACCTTGTCGAGCAAATTGAGACCGGTTACCCGGGTGTGCCTGCCGGGAATCTGCCGTGCTCCGTTGAGCTCATTGGCCAGAACCTTGTAGAGGATGTCGTTGACCAGCGACGACTTGCCCGAGCCGCTGACACCCGTGACTGCAGTGAAGACGCCGAGGGGGAAACTGACATCGATGTTCTGAAGGTTGTTGGCCTTGGCGCCCACGACCGTCAGCTGGCGCTCCGGATCCGTCGGGCGTCGGCTCTGCGGCGTCTCGATCTCGCGGCGGCCCGACAGGTAGTCACTCGTGAGAGACCGTGTGTTGCGCAGCAGCGACTCGTATGACCCGGAGTGGACGACCTCGCCGCCGAGCTCTCCTGCGCCGGGACCAATGTCGACGATCCAGTCCGCCGTTCGAATCGTGTCTTCGTCGTGCTCCACCACGATCAGGGTGTTTCCGAGGTCCTTGAGTTTGACGAGCGTCTCGATCAGCCGACGATTGTCGCGCTGGTGCAGCCCGATGCTGGGTTCGTCCAGGACATAGAGCACTCCGGTGAGCCCGGAGCCAATCTGCGTGGCTAGCCGGATGCGCTGCGCTTCTCCCCCACTGAGCGTCGCGGCAGCGCGCGAGAGGTCGAGATAGCTCAGACCGACCTCGATCAGAAACTCGAGGCGGAGCCGAACCTCACGAAGCACCGCCGCGGCGATGTGCGCCTCGCGATCCGTGAGTGTGAGCGCTGCCATGAAGGCATGCGTGTTGACGAGGCTGAGTTCGCATACATCGGAGATCGAGAAGTCATTAACGGTGACGGCAAGCACCTCAGGCTTGAGCCGCTTACCCTGGCACACCGGGCAGGGGGTCTCGCGCAAGTAGCTCAGGTAGCGCTGCTTGGACCACTCGGACTCAGCTTCGAGATTCTTGCGTTGGATGTAGGGCATAACGCCCTCAAAACCCGTCGTGTACTTCATTTCGCGACCAAAACGGTTGCGCCAGCGCACGGTCACCTCGAAGTTATTGCCGCCCAGGATCGCACTCTGCACCTCGTCGGACAGTTCACCCCACGGCGAATCGAGCGAGAAGTCCAGGTCGTCGGCGAGACCCTGGAGCAACCGTTCAAAGTACTGGGCGACGCCCTTGCCCGCCTGAGCCCACGGCAGGATGACGCCGTCTCGGAGGCTGACCGAGTCGTCGGCAATGAGCAGGTCGGCATCCACCGTCATCTTGGTGCCGAGCCCGGAGCACTCCGGACAGGCGCCGAATGGTGCGTTGAACGAGAAGGTTCGGGGCTCGATCTCGGTGAGCTGAAGTGGATGCCCGTTCGGGCAGGACAGCTTCTCGGAGAAGTTGCGCCACGCGGCATCCCCCTCCTCATCGATGAAGTTGATGGCGACGAGACCATCAGTGAGCCGCAACGCGGTCTCGAGCGAGTCGGTGAGCCTGGTCAGGATGTCATCGGCCGCAACGAGGCGGTCGACGATCACCGAAATATCGTGCTTGATCTGCTTCTTCAGCGTGGGTGGCTCACTCAACTGAATCTGCTCGCCGTCAACGATGGCTCTCGAGTATCCACTCGCGGCGAGCGACTGGAACAGGTCGACGAACTCGCCCTTCTTCTGCGAGATCACCGGACTTACCACCTGGTAACGCGTGCCCGGCGTCAGTGTCATGAGCTGATCGGCGATCTGCTGCACGGTCTGGCGTTCGATCTTTTCGCCACACTCGGGGCAGTGCGGAATGCCGATACGCGCCCAGAGCAGGCGCATGTAGTCATAGATTTCGGTGATCGTGCCCACTGTGGAGCGAGGATTGCGGTTTGTCGACTTCTGGTCGATCGAGACGGCCGGGCTCAGCCCCTCAATGAAGTCGACGTCAGGTCGATCAACCTGGCCGAGGAACTGGCGAGCGTATGCCGACAGCGACTCCACGTAGCGACGCTGGCCCTCAGCGAAGATCGTGTCGAAGGCGAGCGAGGACTTGCCAGAACCAGAAAGCCCCGTAAACACGACGAGCGCATCGCGCGGGATTTCGAGATCCACATTCTTCAGATTGTGAACGCGCGCCCCGCGTACTTTAAGCATCGACGCACTGAGCTTTGCGGAGCCGGGGATGGATGAAATCGACACTCTCTATAGTCTACGGAAGCCACTGACATCGAGCTGGCGTGGTTCGCTTAGCCGGAGTACCCGCAGGCGAGCGAGAAGTAGTGGTAGTACTCGAACTTCAGGGTGTTGCTGAGGACAATTCCGAAATATCCGTTGGCATACTGCGACGTCACAACGTGGAACGGAACAACCGTGCCGATCTTGTCTTCAGAGAGCACGTGCGTTTCACATCTGCTGGGAACTGCTCTGAGGGTGAGGTCAAGCGGCGCAGATTTTGCCGACAGCACGAGGGGAAAGGTGGTGTTGAGCGACATCAGCAGCAGCGTGGTGTCATCGATGGAATTCAGCGTTACCGTTCCCGCTGCGCCCGTTGGCGTCAACGTGATGGGCAGATACGAAATAAGCGCTCCGCTGGCATCCCGCGCCCATGTCACCTTGGTGCCGGGCGCAATCGCAACCACCTTCTCGAAGCTCTCCATCGCACAGTCGTGGGAGTGGATTTGGCTCAGGGCGTGATACAGAACCGTCGGCGTAATTGTGGTACTGCCCTTGCCCGCCTCCGTCGTGAAGTTCAGAGTCACTCTCGGCTGCGGCGTGGACTTGTCGCACGCAGACGCGGGGAGGTGCACTGGGAAGGCAACCTGGTCGCCAGGCTCAAGGTCGTACGGTACGGAGTGCATCGCGGCGGCTTTCGTGAAGTACACCGACGCGAAGCTGCCCGAGCTCAGCGTGAGCGTCGCCTTCGAGCGATTGTGCACCTGTACCTCGAGATAGCGCGGAGCGTAATCCGACCGGTTTTGGAACACGCTGACCGTGACGCCCCGGGGAAGACCGATGTGAGACTTCGGGGCTGACGAACATCCGGCAACCAACGCGACGCACATCACAAGCAGGGCACTGAGCATTGCGATGCGGGCTCGGCGGCTGTTCGGGCTGTTCGCCTTGATGCTGTGGCTCACGAGCAAACTCTATCCACCGATCGGTCGCGAATGCCTACTTCAGGTGACCCGCTGCAACCATCTGACGCAGCTCCTTCTTGAGATCCGAGACTTCATCGCGGAGCCGAGCCGCCAGCTCAAACTTGAGCTCACCTGCAGCCTGCAACATCTGCTCGTTGAGGTCGGCAATGATCGACTCGAGATCGTTGCCCCCCATTGCCGCGAGCCCCTCGAACCCGCCCTCGTGGCGCAGGTTGGGCGTGGGGGCTCGTTTCTTGCCGTCTTTGCCACGCTGGGCTGATCCAGAACGAGATGAGCTCAGCAGCTGGGCGGTGTCGGCACCCTCGCGCAAAAGTGCGTCGGTAATATCGGCAATCTTCTTGCGTAGCGGCTGCGGATCGACACCGCGCTCGAGGTTGTACGCGACCTGCTTTTCACGGCGCCGATTTGTCTCGTCGATCGCCAGAGCCATCGAATCGGTGAGCTTGTCGGCGTACATATGCACCTCGCCGGACACGTTTCGTGCGGCCCGACCGATGGTCTGAA
>JADGOT010000148.1 GCA_017882805.1 Glaciihabitans sp.
CCGCCGCGATCCTCCAATTGCCCGGCACCGATTCCTCACACATTCAGGTTCCGGATCCATGCCGGGCGACCGTTCCTCACAGATTCAGCTCATTTGGCTCGCGGGAGCTGCATCTTTGAGGAGCCGAGCTGCATCTGTGAGGAACGCTTCTCTACGGAGTCGCGGAAGCGCCGTCGCTGGCGAGCACAGCATCTTCCGGCACCACAGCACCCGGCACCACAGCACCCGGCACCGCAACGCCGGGAGCCGCAGGAAGGGCGTCACCGCGGGCGTGCCGCACGTACACCGAGGCCCCAGGCGAAAGCGTCAACCGATCCGTCGCCTCGCGGGCGAGCTGCGCGTAGATCGGCGCGCCCTGCACATCGAGATCCACCACGGTCTGGAAGCCCAGACGCGTGACGCGCACGACGGTCGCCGGCAACGCGCCGTCCGACGTCTCATGGGCTAGATCGAGGTCATGCGGCCGAACCAACAGATCGCCGAAATGCGTGACCGGGCCGAGGAAACTCATCACCCAGTCATTCGCCGGGTGCTCGTAGACGTCATGAGGATGCCCGACCTGCTGCACGCGTCCGTCGTAGAGCACGACGATCTCGTCAGCGACTTCCATCGCTTCTTCCTGGTCGTGCGTGACGATCACCGTCGTCACGTTCATTTCGTCATGCAGCCGGCGAAGCCACGTCCGCAACTCCTTGCGCACCTGCGCGTCGAGTGCACCGAACGGCTCGTCAAGCAACAACACGCGAGGTTCGACTGCGAGAGCGCGCGCCAACGCCATCCGCTGCCGTTGCCCACCAGAAAGCTGATCTGGATAGCGCGTCTGAAACTTCTCCAGGTGCACGAGCTCCAGCAGCTGGTTCACCTTCGCCTTCGTCTCGGCCTTGCTCGCCTTGCGCACGGTGAGTCCGAACGCGATGTTGTCGTACACGGTCATGTGCTTGAACGGCGCGTAGTGCTGGAAGACGAAGCCGACCTCGCGGCGCTGCGGCGGCAAGTGCGTGGCGTCAGCGCCCTCGATGCTGACCGTGCCGGCGTCCGCGGTATCGAGGCCAGCGATCACGCGCAACAACGTCGACTTGCCACTCCCACTCGGCCCGAGCAGCGCAGTGAGTGAGCCCGTCGGAATATCGACGCTGACATCATCGAGCGCGGTGAACTGGGCGAACCGCTTGGTCACATGGCGGATCGAGATGCTCATTGGACACTCCTGCTTCGCGTCCGGAACCGCCTGCTGATCAACAGACTGCCCATCGCAATGATCGCCAGCAAGACGGCCGCCGAATAGGCCGCCGGCTGGTCGAAGTTCTGTAGCCGTTCGTCGATGAACAGCGTAAGGGTCAACGTCTTCCCGATCACATGCCCCGACACGACCGTCACGGCCCCGTACTCGCCGAGCGACCGCGCCAGCGACAGCACGACGCCGTACGCCAGCGCATCGCGAATCGACGGCAAGGTGATCCGCCGGAACGTCTGCCAGCTCGATGCACCGAGCGTTCGTGCGGCCTGCTCCTGCTCATCGCCGAGTTCGGCAAGAACAGGAGCAACTGACCGGACGACGAGGGGGAGCGATACGAACGCAGTCGCCAGCACCATCCCAGGCAGGCTGAAGATGATCTTCAGTCCGTTGCGCTCGATCCATGACCCGAAGAAGCCAAACTTTCCGTAGACCAGGATCAGCGCAAGTCCGACGACGATCGGCGATACGGCCTGCGGAATATCAACCAGGACGTCGAGGAGATGACGTCCAGGGAAACGCCGGCGTACCAGCAACAACGCCGTACCGACGCCGAACAACGTGTTGAGCACGACAGCCGAAATAGCGACGATCAGCGTCACCTCGATCGCGCTGCGGGCTTCGCTCGTCGTCAGTGCGGACCAGATCGGGGAAAGCCCGTGCTGGAACGCGCGATAGAACACCATCGCCACCGGTGCAGCGAGCAACACGAGCAGGTAACCAAGGGCGACGAATCGCAAGCCATAGCGCGCGACTGGGCGACGTTTGCCGCGCACCGCCACAACGCCGTCGGATGCCCTAGCCACGATGCACCCCCCACCGCTTCAACCGATCGAGTGCGAAGAGCACCACGAACGCGATGATGAGCAACACCGTCGACTGTGCCGCGGCTCCGACCGGGTTGTCGCTTTGGATCTGGTTGTAGATATTGACCGCGGAGACCTCGGTGTGAAACGGCAGGTTGCCCGACAGCAGGCTGACCGAGCCGAACTCGCCAATGGCCCGAGCGAACGCAAGCCCAGTGCCGGTCAACATTGCGGGCACCAGGTTCGGCAAGATGATCCGGCGGGCGATCAGAAACGGCGACGCGCCAAGTGATGCCGCAGCTGCTTCCATGTCGCGATCGAGCTCGATCAACACGGGCTGCACAGTGCGCACCACGAACGGCAACGTGACGAACAACAGCGCGACCGTGATCGCCGTCCGAGTGAACGCGATATTCACGTGCGCCGGGCTGCGCGGCCCGTACAGCGACAACAACACCACGCCGGCAACGATCGTGGGCAATGCAAATGGCAAGTCGATGAAGAGCTCGACCACTCCCTTGCCAGGGAAGTCATCGCGTACCAGAACCCACGCGATGATCGTGCCCATCACGAGATTGAACAGCGCGACGCCCGCCGAAATGGCCAGCGTGAGCTTGAGCGCGGCCGCCGCCTCGGGCGAGGTGACCTGATGCCAACCAGCCGACCAGCCATCACTTTGTGATTTCCAGACGACCGCGCCGAGCGGGATCAAAACGAGAAAGCTGAGATACAGCGTCACGAGCCCGAGCCCGAGTGACGTCCCGCGGCGCGAATTCTGTCCCGACCGCGCAGCCCACCACGACGGCACAGCTACCTCCGGAGCCGGCGTTGCGGGCCGGGCGTGTGCGCCCGGCCCGCCCGCGTCGTCCAGCGTGCTATTTGGTGGTAGCGACACCGTTGGACTTCTCGATTGCCGTGATCACGCCGTTTGTCGGGTCGAAGAACTTCGTCGTCACTGCCGGCCAGCCGCCGAGCGAGCCGATGTTGAACAGCCCTGTGGGTACCGGGAACTTGTTCACCGTCGACGTCACACCCGGAAGTGTCGGGCGGTAGCCGATGTCCGCGAAGATCTGCTGACCCGCTTGGGAGTACAAGAAGTCGACGAACGCCTTGGCCTGCACCGGGTACTTCGTGGTCGTCGTGACCGCGACCGGGTTCTCGATCAGCAGCGTGTCGCTCGGGATAACGTAGTCGACCGCCTGCCCCTTGGCCTGCGCGTAGATCGCCTCGTTCTCGTACGAAAGCAGCACGTCGCCAGCACCGCCGACGAAGTCGGCGAGGGCCTTGGAACCACTGGCGTCCTGCACGATCACATTCTTGAACAATGCACGCAAGTAATCGGTCGCCTGCGCGTCGGTGTCGCCGGCTTTGACCTGCGCGCCATACGCGGCCAGGATGTTCCACCGCGCGCTGCCCGACGAGAACGGGTTCGGCGTCAGAACTTTCACGCCTGGCTTGATGAGGTCGGGCCAGTTCCTGATCCCCTTCGGGTTGCCCTTGCGCACAACGAACGAGACCACCGAGTTAGTCACGAAACCGTGCTCCGGGTTCGAATCCCAGTCCGCGGCCACCAGATTCTTCTTGACCAGCTTCGTCATGTCGGTCAACAGCGAGAACTCCACGACGTCTGCCGCCTGCCCGGCGACAACAGCATTCGCCTGGTCGCCGGAAGCGCCGTAGGACTGAGTGAACTTCACGTTCGCACCGGCAGGAGTCTTCTGGAACGCGGCGATGAGCTTGGCGTACGCCGGTTGCGGGGTCGAGTACGCCACCAGGTTCAAAGTCACGTTGCCACCGGCGGCGGCTGAACCAGCAGGGCTTGCCGCACTACTGGTGCTGGCCGGCGTCGCGGCAGCCGACGAGGCGGCAGACGTGGGCGCCGCCGCGGCAGCCGAAGCGGCAGAGG
>JADGOT010000014.1 GCA_017882805.1 Glaciihabitans sp.
AGGTACGTCCACACCTCCAGCGGGCCCGAGGATCCGCACCTCCACGCCATGCCTCCGTGTTGCGCGTGCGTAGCGCTGCGAGTCGCCACTCGCTCGGCGCATTCCCGCAGGAGGAACCGCAATCGGAGCGTCGACGACGTATCCCATCACCTGCGCGTCCATGATCGATATCGTTTCGCAGGGGATCGGCGTATGGGACGACGAACGGGCCGAGTGCCTGGAGTTGCCGCCGGACCCCGCAACCGCGGAACGATTTGACCGGTTCGTCTCAGGCGGGTGCGGAGATCGCGGGGTCTCGATCGATGCCGCGTCGACCGAACCGCGGCGCGCTGAGGGGAGGCCCCTGTTTGTGCTGGCCGTCTACTGGCAGATGAGCAGTCGCACGGAATGAAAGCCGTTGTATGCGCACTCTTTCGCTTCCCTTCGCTCTACCGGACTACCGCCGGTAGTGTCGCTCCAACTTGCCCGCCTGCTGACGAATCAGGCCAGCCGTGGCCGACTCAGGATCTGGCGACCTGACGGGCCGCAGCGTCGATTCAGCCCGTTTCGGTGCGGGGCGCGGTCGCGGCCACCGGTCGTAGCCGATCGACGGGTAGTTGGAGCGGTGCTCGCGGAACATCGCCAGCTCGATCTCGGGACTTCCGCCGGCGTGGCCGTGTCGGACTTCCAGAGGATCTCCCGCGCGATCGTGAAGACCCGTCGCTGCTCGCGGCTGCGGGAAGTCGGCGGTGATCAGAGCGCTGCTCGCCGAACCGAGGTAGTTGATGCTGTCGGTCCGGTCGTGGCCGACGAAGATCCTCTCGTTCGGGTAGGTGATCTTGCACACGACGATCACGGGGGACATCCTGTCGCGCGGATTGGAAACGGGCGCGAGTGGGCGGCATTGGGCACGGAATCCGCAGACTGGTCAGGAACCATGCTCTGACCAGGCAAAACACCTGTGGGCGAGACCGGGATTGAACCTGCAGCTTGATCGGAACTGCTGCCCGTGTCGGCCGGCGGGTTTGGCCTCGTGAGGACTTTCTCTACTCACTCAAGCGCGCGAAAAGGGGCTGGGCGACCCGTCCTCGCTAGTGTCCGCCGTTTGCGTGGGAGCGCCGCCCCAGCCGACACCTCACCGCACCCGGACGATCCTGACGAGATCACGCTCGATCCGTTCGCCGGGCTCGATGCCGCAACGGCCGACAGCCACCCAGAGGCAGCCCAAGCCGACTCGGGCGCTCAACGCGTGCACGGCTCGCGCCCGCCGATGATGACGCAATTGACGCGGAGGCCCGGGGATGGTTGGAACGCGCGGTTGCGCCGATCGAGCGCCGCTGCGTGCGGGCTGAACTGGCTCCGCGTACCGACGAAATACTCGAGTCGTGGCGTCTGAGCTTCGCTTGTTCCCGGTCATTGTGCCGCTCCGGTACGTCCGAGACGAGCCGAGAACGGGGCCATCAGGAGAGACCGGTTCGGTTACTCGCCTCGGTTCGGTCGATCTCACGCTGATACCGTCCCGTGCTATGAGCAGCACGGACAGTAACCGCTTCAGCGCCGCTGGGTCGGCGCTCGGCTACCTTGCCCAAGTCGAGTATGCGCTGCTCATCGCACTCCAGCGGATGGACAGCGATGTTGAGCTGCGCCTGTCCATCGAGACCGCAGACGACATCACCTTCGACGCAGACGGCGCACCGCGGGAGCTCTGGCAGACCAAGCACCACATCGCTCGGCACGGCTCGCTGGGGGACGCAAGCCCCGACCTTTGGAAGACTCTGCACATCTGGATTGAGACGTCGGACGCCAGCACCGAATGCTTCCTACTCACCACGGTCGCTGCACCGCCCGATTCGGCGGCGAGCCTTCTGGGAACGGCGCGGACCTCGCAGGATCTACTCTCAGCACGGGAGAAGCTCGACACTGTTGCAGGCGCCGCAGGCAACAGGTCATCCGCCAGCTACTACGCGAAGTACCTCGATCTGACCGATGAACGGCGGCTGGAGCTACTTGCCCGAGTCACTGTCCTCGATGGCGCGGTCGATGCGGCAACTCTGACGGATCACCTCGTTGGCTCTGTTCGCAAGGCGACCACGGCCCAACGGCGCCTTCCGCTCGTCGAGCGGTTGCGTGGTTGGTGGCATGCCCGAGCCCTGAGCCACCTTCTCCTGGTCGCAGAAGGACGAGGAGACTGGATCCAGCTCACCGAGATCGAGGACCGCCTGCTGTCAATTGCGCAGTCACTGCGTGACGACAACCTGCCCCTGGACTATTCCAATGAGCCCGAACCGAGGCAGGGCGCGGTCCGTGAGGACGACCGGGTCTTCGTCGAGCAACTGCAGCTCATCCTTCTACATCACGAGCGCATCAGACAGGCCGTGTACGACCACAACCGAGCCTTCCTGCAACGATCCCGATGGCAGCGCGAACAACTTCTCGCGATTGGTGAACTCGATATCTACGACCGTCGCTTGATGGAGGAGTGGAGGCGCGCCTTCGTACCTTTGGAGGAACCCTCGGGCGATGGGGACATCACCGACGAAGACAAGCTCCGCGATGCTCGGCAGCTCTACGGCAGGCTCCAGGAACGTGCGCTCCCCGAGATCCGTGCCGAGGTTCGATCCGGGTACATCCCGCTCGGGTCGCTGCATATTCTCGCCGATCGACTCCAGATCGGCTGGCATCCCGACTGGATCGATCTCCTGAAACACCGCCTGACCGAAGCACAGGGGGCTGCATGAGCAGCCCGACGGCCGCACTGGATTCTGAGACCAGTTCCTTGTTCAATCCGGCATTCTGCGCCGTGCTGCTCAACAAGGCGTGTACGGGCTACGCCGCCAAGGCGAGCCAGGCGATGCCCCTCACGTTCGCTTTTCTGATCTTGCCCAGCGCGCTCCACAAGCCCACGCGAGACGCGATGCCATCCACGACGGCATCATTGATGTGGAGTTGGCTGCGAGCTAATCCGTTGCTGCTCATGGACTTCGCCGAGCGAGTCCGAACCTTCCGGCCTATCACCGCCACCGCGATCACCTACGGACTTCAGCAAGGCGTGCTCGCAGGGTCGGTAGGCACGGTCGCCGCGGGGAGTATCGGTCGGCGTCCACGCACGCTTCGTCCCACCGACGACTGGCTGGCGTGTTTGAAGGCAGCTGAGTTCCTTGGCAAGTGGTTCGGGGGAACCGACACGGACGAGGCCACCACACTTGCGCAATGGGGAGTCCGACCGTGATGCAGCTGGATGCGTTGATTCTCTACAACGCCAAAGGCGAGGTCAGACAGATCCGCTTCCGGCCAGGACAACTCAACATCATCACGGGCGATTCCGGCACCGGTAAGAGCAGCATCATCGGGATCCTCCGCTTCCTCCTGGCCAGCGATAGCCCGCACGTTCCGCTCGGCCCTATCCAAAACACCGTCGCCTGGTACGGGCTTCTCGCTCATGTTGGCGAAACGCACTTCTTCGTAGGGCGTCCAGCACCGGCTCACGGCGTGACGACATCACAAGCGATGCTCTTGATCGGCGAGACTGAGATCCCGCCGTTCGAGACGCTCGACGTCAACACGAACATGAGCGAGCTCGTTGACTATCTCGGCGGCCTCATCGGGATCGAGGAGAATCTGCACGTCCCCGCCGAGGGTCAGACGCGGCGTGCCTTGGCCGCGAATCTGAGGCACGCACTCTACTTCTGTTTTCAGGGCCAAGGCGAGGTCGCTAACCCTGACATCCTGTTCCACCACCAGAACCGCGACTTCCAGAAGCAAGCGATCCGCGATACGTTTCCGTACTTCCTCGGAGCACAAAACGCTGACGCGCTACGCAAACGTGAAGAACTGACTGAGCTTCGTCGTGATATACGGCGTCAGAGGCTGCGATATGAAGAGGCGCGGGCCGCCCGCGATCTGGGTGTCGGACGGGCCGCGGGGCTTCTTGCGGAAGCTCGGGCGAGCGGCTTACTGAGCACCGACAGCGTGCCCGTCGGTGCTGGCGAAGCGTTCGAACTGTTGTCGGCTGTGCTCGCGGCCGAAGCACCGCGCCTCAGTGTGGATGATGTGGACGGCTTCGAGGAGATGGAGCGACTCGTCGCTCGTCGTGCTGAACTGCGGACCATGCTGCGCGAGATCAACGACAAGATCCGAGGACTCGACGACTTCGCTCGCGTCGGCACGGAATACAGCGCCGAGCTCAACGAGCATCGCGTCCGGCTCGCGTCCATCGGGCTCGTCCCTGACACCACCGATACCGAGGCCCTCTGCCCGGTCTGCCAAGGCCCACTCAGCGAACCAGCCAGGCATGAGGCCATCACGCGCAGCCTCGGACGTGTGACGAGGCGCATCGAACTCGCGCAGCGCGACCAACCTCGCATCACCCACGCGCAATCCGACCTGGTTCAACAACGCAATCAGGTGCGAGCAGACCTCGCGGATATCGACGGCGCGCTTGAAGAGCTCGCACGCACCGACGACATCCGCGCGGCAGTGCAGCGTTCGTGGGATCAACAGAGCTTCGTCCGTGGCCGCGTCGCCCAGTACCTGGACACAACCACCGTAGCGAGCGACGACACCATCAGCTCACTGGAGCGCACAGTCGCGGATCTTGAGGAAAGGGCGACGAGGCTAACCGAGGAGCTTGACCCCGAAGCCCTACGGTCAGCAGTCGTCTCCACCTTGAACATCGTCGGGCGCCGCATGACACACCTGGCGCAGTCGCTACCCCTCGAGCACTCCGACCACGGAGTACGCATCGACCCTTACCGGCTCACCGTCGTCGCCGACACGCTCCAGGGTCCCGCGTACATGGATCTGGGAGCTATCGGGAGTGGTATGAGCTGGGTCGGTTACCACCTCACCGCCTACTTGGCGCTGCAGGCCTACTTCATCGAGACGAATCGTCCGGTCCCACGCTTCATCGTCTTCGACCAGCCCAGCCAGGCGTTCTTCCCGCGTGACCGTGAGACTGGCGGAGACCTGACCGAGCTCTCGGACACTGACCGCAACAACACCCTCAAGCTCTACAAAATGATGCTCGACGTCGTCACTGAGCTTGACGGCCAACTGCAGATCATCGCCTTTGACCATGCCGACTTCAGTGATCCGTGGTTCCAGGAATCGATCATCGAGACGTGGCGAAATGGTGCCGCATTAATTCCGCGCGAGTGGTACGCCACTGACGCCGGTCCCTAGAGACCTCCCCGATGACGAATAGTTGGTGATCGCGGACGCTGTCGGACAGTGCGCAACCTCACGAAGAATTTGTTCCCTCATCAGTTTGTTACCGGACACAGCGGCGACCCTAGATCGGGGGGTCCCCTGGGCCGTTCTAACTCTCTCGCGATCTGGTGCAAGTAGTTACGTCCACATCTCGTCCGTGACGCCGGGGGTCTTCAACGGCCAACTCTTCGGGTCGCTGCGACAGGTTCCAGAGGGTCCTAAGGATTAGAGCTGACCCTCGTCGGTCGTCGTGGCGGCTAAGCCATTTGTTCCTGCCCATCGGGCAGGCTCCGCCGGTGGAGCGCATTTGACGCCACTTCGCGCAGGCGCCGCTGCACCGTGGTGGCATTGCGCCGAGTCGCTGACCTATCCGAGACAGCGACGATCCATCCTCGTAGAGCTGCCGGGCCTGGTCAATGTCCTCGGCCGTCGGCCCAGGGTGTTTGAACGGGACACGTTGCAGGTGAGGATCTTGCCGACCGTGCGGCGGTCGATCTCGAACGGGTCGCCGAGATGGTAGCCGGTGGACCCGGCCTTGTAGCCCGCAATTAGCTGGTCGCGATCGCATG
>JADGOT010000149.1 GCA_017882805.1 Glaciihabitans sp.
GAAAGCGCCGACCTGCTCCCCGGTCGGTAGGTCGCGAGGATGAACTCCACGCCATCAGGACCGAGATTGGAGAGCCGATCCCAGACGATGCCTGATTCGAGCTCGATCCTGACGCGATCGTCTGCCGCCAGGACCGGGTCGTACTGCCGCGGTTCGACAAGCTTCCGGGTCGCAGGCTTGCGATTGTCGGAGATCGCCGCAAGCGGAGCTTGCGGCGGCGACTCACTGGTGGGTCCGATCTCGAACAGGTCGTCGAGCGATAGACCGAGTTCAGTGACGAGCCGATAGAGCGTGCTCACCGAGGCTCGGGAGCGACCGATTTCGAGTTGGGACAGCATGCTGGCGGAAACGCCAACCTTGCTGGCTAGCTGCCGCAGCGACAGGCCGCGCAGCTGTCGCTCCGCTCGGATTCGAGTTCCGACAGCGACCTCCATGCACGCAACTCCTAGCCTCGGTGCGCCACAGACCCCGTGCCGCACTCCGTCGACAGACTCCGTAGACAGACTCCGCGAGCAGCAACGCGGTCAGTACGCGCCACGTTTCGCGTCCCACTTTAGCAAGAAAGCCTCGGGGATAAGTGCCACTGTCCACAGCGACTCGCGAGCGTGGTTTGGTGCACGCAATCATGAGTTTGCCGGCGGGGCGACGAGTTCACGTTCTTCCCGCGACCCAAGGGCGGCTCGCCGTGCCTGGGGCTCGTAGAGGGAAAGCAGATCCTGCTCACTCAAGCCGTGCCCGATAGCCGTCTGGATCAGCTGATGCACCGACGCCGCGATTGGCATCGGTACCTGCAGAGCGTGCGCGGCGCCCAGACCAATGTCGAAATCCTTGCAGAGCAGCTGCATCGTGAAGGTAGGTGTCCAGTCGCGCGCGACCAAATCATCCGTGCGATTGCGGACCCAGTCAGAGCCCACAACGGTGCCGTTCAAGAACTCAAGGAAGGCTTCTCGTCGGGTGCCCCCCTTCTCCGCAAGCGTCGTTACTTCGACCAAAGCCTCAACCATGATGCCTAGATAGAGGTTGTGACAAAGCTTGACGAGTCGGCTCTGTTCTTCCTCTCCCGCGTGTACGACGGTCTTGGCCAGCAAGCGCAAGTAGGGAAGTGCATCGAGGTAGGCCTGCTCAGGACCGGATACGACCAGGCACGCACCACCAGCAGCAACGACCCTTGGGTTTCCGCTCACCGGGGCGGCGAGAAAGCCAACCCCGGCATCCAGAGCCGCCGCTCGAACTGCGGCGGACGCTTCGGCGGAGACCGTGGAGCAGTCAACTATGAGCCGAGGCTTTGCATCCCCGGTGAGCAAGCCGCCAGAACCGATCGTCACGTCCTCGAGGTCGGTCGAGGCAGACACGGAGATGAACACGATGTCGCAGCTGCCCAACCCCGAGATCGTACCGACGGCAATTCCGCCACGGGCAACGAGCGGGTCCATCTTCGACATCGTCCGATTCCACAAACTCAGCTGCACGCCACCATCGATGAGCCGCCCGGCAAGAGCAGCACCCATCCGGCCAGTGCCGAGCCAACCGATGTGCTCTGCGGAATTGGCAGTTTCGCTCACAGTTCCGCCTTCCAATCGCGGGTCTCGACGGCGGTCTTGATCTCGTTCAGGAAGCGAGCGGCGTAGCCGCCGTCGAATGCGCGGTGGTCGAAAGTCAAAGCCAGGTTGCCGACGGGGCGCACAGCGACGGCATATTCTCCGTCGCCGGTCGGCACCGCGACCGGCCGCGGCCGGACGCCGTCCGTGGCCAGGATGGCGACCTGTGGTTGATTGATGATGGCGAACGTCATGAGCGTTCCGTAGGGCCCGGGGTTGGTAATCGTGAACGTGCCGTCGGCGAAATCGTCCGGCGTCGCCCGGCGTCCCCGTGCGGCGCTTGCGAGTGCAGCGATCTCGCGGGCGATCACGGGCAGCCGTTTGCCATCCGCGCCGTGAACCACAGGCACCACGAGACCGTCAGCGCCGAGGTCGACCGCGATACCGAGGTTGACCGTGCCGAACACATGTAGCTGTCCCTGCCCAACTCGTGCATTCACGTGCGGGTACTTGGCGATCGCATCGACCACCGCACGCGCGATGAACGGCAGGTACGTCAGACTCGATCCTTCGGCCTGTTTCCACGATGCCGCCCGAGCATTCCGGACCCGGTCGACGTTCGAGAAATCGACCTCGACCACCATCAGAGCGTGAGGCGAGATTGCCTTCGATCGGACCATATGCTCGGCCGTACGGCGACGTACCAGGTTGAAAGGCACGATCGTCTCGCGAGCTCGTAGCGATGCCGGAGTGTCGACGACGTCAGGTGCACTTGGTGCTGAGTCCGCAGGGCGTTTGCTGTCAGTTGCATCCGGCGACGCCGGCCCGATGTGGTCCCTAGCGTTCGTGTCGTCCGGTCCATCCGCCGACGTTCGACGGGCAATGACCAACAGCACATCGTCACGCGTGACCCGGCCCCGCGGTCCGGTGCCGACGACGTCTGCGGCCGCAAGCCCGTTTTCCTTGAGAAGCCGTCGAACGATCGGGCTGAGCTCGCCTGCCGATCCGACCGATTCGGCAGATCCGCCGGAATGTCCCGGTTCGTCATGATGGCCCGCGTCCGCGTTTGAAGCCGCAACTCGATCTGGCGCTGAGGCAGGCGCGGCGCCGCCCGCCGTTGTGTTGCCATCACCGATGACCGCGACCAAAGTGCCGACACGAACGGTCTCATTCTCGCGGACGGCGATGCTGTCCAGCGTCCCGGCGGAGATCGCGGGGATCTCCATTTCCGCCTTGTCTGTAGAAACCTCGAAGAGGGGATCGCCGACAGCGACCGCATCGCCGACGTTCTTCAGCCAGCGCGTCAAGGTGGCCTCGACGACCGTCTCGCCTAGTTGCGGCATCGTCACGTCCACTGGGCGATTCTCCTTGGCTTGGCATAGACCTGCGCCACCGCGCTGCTGACACGATCAACGCAGAGTGATCGATCTCAACGCGTCACGAATTCATGGCCTTCTGGATCGTGGCGGTAATCCGTTCGACGGAGGGAATCGCCATGTCTTCCAAGGCGTCGGCCGCCGGCAGGGGGATGTGAGGCGTGGTGATCCGAACGGGAGGACCGTCGAGATCAAAGAACACCTCCTCGGTGACGATCGAGACGAGCTCGCCGCCCCACCCGCAGAGCCTCGGGTTCTCTTCGACGGTGAACATCCGACCGGTCTTCGACACCTCCGCCAGGAGCGTCTGGGTATCGAGCGGAACCAGTGATCGGAGATCTAGCACGGTGCACTCGACCCCGGCTTCCGACAGTTGGTTGGCCGACTCCAGAGCCCGGGCGACCATCGTGCCGAGCGCGACGATGGTTGCGTCGCTGCCTTCGCGCACGACCTTCGCGGTGCCGAGCTCGTCGACAATCTCGCCGTCCGGCACTTCGCCCTTCGTCGAGTACAAAGCCTTGGCCTCTAAGAAGATCACCGGATCAGGGTCGCGAATCGCCGCGGCAAGGAGGCCAATGACGTCGAGCGGAGTGGCTGGCACGACGACCTTTAGGCCCGGAATCATCATCGCCCAGTTCTCAACGCTCTGAGAGTGTTGAGCTCCGAAGCGCAAGCCGCCGCCGTTACCCGATCGGATGACCAGCGGAAAGCTGACCTGACCGTTGGTCATGTACCGGCTCTTCGCGATCTCGTTCGCCACGATGTCCCAGCAGACTGCGAAGAAGTCACTGAACATGATCTCCGCGATCGGCCTGAGCCCTGTCATCGCGGCGCCCATCGCGGCGCCCAAAATGGCTTGCTCACTGATCGGAGTATCCCGAACCCTCAGCGGCCCGAACTCATCGAGTAGGCCCACCGTTGTCTTGAACACACCTCCGGCAGCGGCCACATCTTCACCAAGGAACACGACGTTGTGGTCGCGGCGCATTTCCTGCGCGATGCCGCGCGCGATCGCGTCGCGGTAGGTCAGTTCCGCCACGACGCACCTCCGTTCGCCCATACATCCTTCAACAGCAGGTCTTCGCCAGGGACCGCGCCGGCTTTCGCAAACTCGGTCGCCGCTTCGACGGCCAGTCCGACGTCGGCTTCGACCCCGGCGAGTTCGCTCTCGGCGACACCGTCGGCTATCAATCTCGCTCTGTACATCGGGAGCGGATCTCGTGCCAGCCACTCGGCAACCTCGGCATCGGGGCGATACTTACCCGGATCCGCTCGAGAGTGTCCGCCATGGCGGTAGGTCTTCGCCTCGATCAACGAAGGTCCGCCACCTTCTCGTGCAAGCTGAAGTGACGTCGACGCGACCTCGTACATCGCATCGGGGTCGTTGCCGTCGACGATGATGGACGGAAGACCGTACGCGGAGGCCCGGTCGGCTGCGGGATGTTCGACAGCGGTGATCTCACTCGTGCGGGTGTACTCCATGTACAGATTGTTCTCGCACACGAAGACCACAGGCAGCGTCCAGATCTTCGCGAAATTCAGCGCCTCATGGAACGCGCCGATATTGGTCGTTCCATCACCGAAAAAGCCCACCGAAACCTGGCCAGTGCCGAGGTACTGCGCACTCCACGCCGAACCGCACGCAATCGGCAGGTGCGCGCCGATGATGGCGTAACTGCCCATCACGCCGTGTTCGACGCTCGTGAGGTGCATGGAGCCACCCTTGCCCGCCATCAGACCGTTCTCGCGACCAAGCAGCTCTGCCAGTACGGGTCCCATCGGCACGCCTCGGGCCAACGTATGCGCGTGTCCCCGGTAAGTGGCGTACGTGTAGTCGTCGGACCGCATCGCGACCCCGAACGCGGCCGCAATAGCTTCTTGGCCCAACGAGAGGTGGCTCGTGCCCTTCACGAGATTCTGCAGGAAGAGGTCGTACGCACGCTTCTCGAAGTAGCGAAGCTCGACCTGAAGGCGGAACATCCGCAACCGCAGCTCACGATCGGGCCGGCCGGCAAGCTGCGGCTTTCCCTCGCGCAACGATGTCGACATTGGTCTCCTGCTTCCGGCGCGGCAGCGCTGTGCGGGCTCGTCTGCGTCTGGCTATTGGAATCGAGATCGACTCTAGAGGATCCAATCCAAGGAGTCGAGCGCAGTAATTCGTAGCCCTGGGGGGATACGCTCCTCCCTGAAGAGTCAGATTGGATCCAACTGGTGGTCCTCTAGTTCGTGCGCACTGCTGTGCGGTCCGAAATGCGGCTTCGCCTGGGAGGTACGACTTGGACATCGGGATCGACGACGCCACCCCTGCAGTCGCGGCCAGCCAGCGGGCGGCCGCATACCTTCGCGACGCGATCCTGAGCGGCGAGATCAAGCCTGGCGAGCGATTGCGGCAGGAGGGAATCGCTGAGCGCCTCGGCTCCAGCCGGTTGCCCGTGCGGGAGGCCCTCCGCATTCTCGAGATTGAGGGACTGACCGAGCACGAAGCCAATAAGGGCGCGCGTGTTCCACTGCTCGGAGCACGCGACGTCGACGTGATCTACCAGATGCGCGAGCGACTCGAGCCGCTGGCACTGACCGAAAGCATGCCGCGACTGAATGCCATCGATCTCGAACGACTCTCCGAGATCCAGGAGCGCATCGAGCGGAGCCCAGACATCGCGAGCTTCTTGAGGCTGGACCGCGAATTCCATCTACTCACATACGCGCGCTGCGATACGGAACCACTTTCGAGCACCGTCACGCGACTCTGGAATTCCACACAGCACTTCCGGCGAATATTCATGACCCTGACTGGCCCGGGCAAGCGGTGGATCGTGAACGCCGAACACGGCCTCCTGCTCGATGCCATCCGCCGCGAGGACGCCGAAGGTGCCGCCTCGTGCCTCCAGGCACACATCAGACGCACCCGACTTGAGCTCGCGCGTCACCCAGAAGTCTTCGCATCGGAACTCAGCGCCGTTGAGTAAAACGCTAGCCTTGCTGTCATCGCAGCCCTACGCCGTCCCGACCCACCGCCCTTGCAGACCAACGATTCCCGCCCGTCATTGTCGCGACCGGGTTGTGGGTCGTGGCGCTCTTCGTCTTGCTCAGCCAGCATGATTCGCTCGCCGCTCACGGCCATGGCTGGTATGGGCCGGCCCCAATCGGTGTCTACTCGGTGTCGCGACATACATGTCACGACACACAAGGAGTAGGTCTTGAAGCCGATTAGCCGGGTCTCGGTCGTCAGCACCGGCACCGTCCAGATCCGCCCGCAGCACGTCGAGAGGTTCACTATCTGCCGAGCGCGCGTTTGGTGCCTGTAGCACAGGGCACAGGGTCGAGATGAATCCAGACGAGCAGCGCCTGCGTCTGCGGGCACGTCGAGTCTTCCTAGAGGATCTATCGGCGGGCCGGGCCCTCCGAAGCCGCGTCTACCCGCGCCGGGTTCACCGGCTCCGGGCACGACAGCGGTCCCTTCTCGCCACCTACTCCCGCTGACCGGGCAAGGCTTCCATGGCTGATGACCGCACAGACAACCACAACCCCAACATCGTCAGCGACGTCGCCGAAGCGGGTGGCTGCGGGCTGAAAAACCTGGCCACCGGCGCGACCTGCGGCCTTACTGCCCGCCACGCAGGCCCCTGTGACTTCATGGCCCCGCACGCGGTGCCGGAAGCCCTCCGTGAGAAGGGCATCGACCTGCAGTCGGACGAGCAGTAACCCGTAGGGCCTGTTCGACGTCGCCACGTCGTCACTGATTGGGCCCTGGCGGAGGTAGCCGGACCTCAACAATCACAGCGTCATCGCCCTCGCTCAGGAGCCGCTCGTCGACGCTCATGGTGCGACTACACGGTGGGGACCCTCGCCGGTTGTCTACCCTTCGTTGGCCACCTGGTTGTATCCGCAGCCTTCGCTCGGGGAATCCCGCGTGAGGTTTCTTGGTGGTCGACGCGAACCTTCACCACGACTGGCGCTAAGTCTGACCGAGGCAGGGCGTGGCGCCGTCCCATGTGGTCGATCTGGGGATGAGCCGCGCCGCTGACATCGAGTTTCTCGAGGTCGCCGCGCGTCTGCAGGCCGCACTTACGCCAGATCCGAGCCACTGACACGTTCGAGATGGGAGACGTTGCGCCATCGGGGCTTGCCGGGCGAGGCGAGCAGGGTCTTCACGAACAATCGGGTCACGGGGGTTGGGGCGGGGCCTGAGACGGCGTGCCACGGCCGGTGCATCGGCGTACCAGGGATTGCCACTATGGCCAGCCGCCCGGC
>JADGOT010000150.1 GCA_017882805.1 Glaciihabitans sp.
CGGACTCGGCATGCGGATGCCGGTCACCCCGCCAATCACGTCCCCATCGAGAAGGCCCGCGATGTCGGCCGCCAGCGCGTTTGGTCCCCCGAAGTTGGCGGTGGACTCGGTTGCGGACGTCGTCGCCGAGTTTCCCTTCGGCTGGAAGCTCGCGATACCAATGCTGCCACCGCTTGCCCCGCTCGAAATGAACGTTGCGTGCGACGCGCACTCACCCGAGTTCGGCACCGTTGCGCTTGTCGCAGCGGGCAGCGATCGCAGGATGTCTACTGTCCACGTGGCCGCCCGGATGCCTCCGCCCTGAGCCGCGAACAGCAACAGCGGTCGAATGGATTCCCCGTTCGAGAGCTGAGTCGAGCACCCCTTTTCCTGGGCATTCCAGAGTGTGAACGCGCTCCGGATTGTTTGCCGCTTGGCGAGCGTGCCCCCTGCGGTGGTTCGGATGGCATGCAGGGTCGGTGGGACATCCACGAACGAGATGGCCAGCGGAACAACGATCAGAAGGGTCACGATCGGGGTCGAGCGCAGCTTCAGAACCTGGAAGAGCGAGAGCGGTTTGCTCTTCCCGAACGCGACAATGAGCATGCCGATGATGGTCGCCCAGCATCCGATCAGGAGCACAAGCGTTCCGACTGGACCCAGAAGGTATGAAAACGTCGTAGGCAGCAGTAAGAGGGCAGCAATCCCCACCACCGACGCCGACAGGGCGACCACGCCGATGCCGTTGACGATCGCCTGCGTCCGTTCGTCCTGCTCATCGAGATCGTCCCGCTCGGAGACGAGGGCGCGGGCAACCGCGGCCAACTCGAAGCGCACGTGCGCGGCGGCGGGAGTTGCGGATGTCGCAGGCGGTACTGGCCCCGCCGCGGCGAGCACCGAAGACTTGCGGGCGATCGCGAAGCGATACAGCACCGGAACTCCGACCCCGATACCCAGCAGCACGATCTCCATCGCGAGGAGCGACCAGAAGCTGTTTTCGTAGATGGACCGCTTGAACTCCCCGGTAAGCGCGAGGAATAGTGGCGAGAGCAACGCCTTGAACGGGCCGAGAACCCAGATCGCGATCCACACGGCGACGAGGAGGTCGCCCGCAGTTCGAACTTCAGCGGCGTGCTCTACCAGGTTCGTCCCCAGGAACGGCTGGCCGAGACCGCGCCCGCCGACCACCAGATCGATGAGCGCCGAGACGCCGGGCACCGCGAGCACAACGACCAGAAAGATCGATACGACGATGATGTCGATCGAGGCGCCCCTGGTGGCCAGACCGAGCACCAGAGCGACGACCGCGACGGCCAGCGCGAAGATGATCCAGTACCGGTACCGGCCAGCGGGACGATCATCCGTCTTCGTCAACCGTGCATAGTGGCGCGCTCTCTGACGGCCGAGTGTGAACAGGCTCAGTCCGGTGAGCGCGAAGGCTACGAAGTCCAGCACCAGGGTTGCAATGACCGGCCCCGAGAACGTCGGCAAATAACCGGCACCGGCGCTATAGGTGACCCATCCGCGGTAGACGTCAGAAATCTGTTCGAACAGGTTCGGGAGCGGCAGAAGCGACAGCGCGCCAACGGCGAAAACGACGATCACCATCAGGCGTTGGGCATAGAGCGCCCGGAAACCGAGACCGAGAAATCGACGTACTACCTTTCCGACAACCTCGCTGAGCAGGAACTGCAGCGCGAGAAGGGCAATCGCGGCGAGACGGGCATAGCTGACCGCAGCGAGAACCACGGTCAGCCAACCGGGCGCTGCGTGGCCGGGAAGTAGATCGAGGGCCAGGACGAGCAGGTCGCCCAGAAGGCTGAGTCCTACTGCGGTGAGGAGTACATAGGACGCCTTGAGCACGGATACGCGCGACGAACGATGATCCGAATTCCACGCTCGAACAGAAAATTCGATGAGCCGGAAGGCGAGCACCGCGACGCAGACCAGAAACAGCAGCTCGAACCCGGTCGCAATGGCAATGAACGACTGCGCGGATGCCGCCGCGCTCGCGGATTTCCAGCCGGCCCACGCGTTCGTGTGAACCGCCGCGGTGAAGCCAGTCACATCACTGAGGGAGTGGGTGTGGCCATCCGCAGAAAGAACCTCGCCGATGAGGCGGTCGAGTTCATTTCGAACGATCAGAAATGCGACCGCGAACAGGGCAAGGGCGGTCGAAGACAGGATGCTGCGGCGAAGTTTCGGGGCGGTTGTCATTTGCCTCTCCCGGACAGATCGTTCTAGTGGCGACAATCTACTCTCTGCATTGCTGACTTCGTCATCCGCCCGTCACATCACGTTGCTAGGCTGAACCCACAATCGAATATCGGGCCGCGCACGCGATGCGGGAGAGCTTCCAACCACCGGAGGCACCGAAGGAGCAAGCCTCCCCGCCAATCTCTCAGGTATATGTACCGCATCGAACTGGCCACTCTGAAAAGCGCCTACTGCTATGTAGGCCGCCGACGGTGAAAGTCGACTCGCACTGTGAGTCGGCGAAACTCTCAGGCCAATGACAGAGGGGGAGTTCTCGTCCAGCCTTTTAGATACTGGAGAACTCCGTGACCGACAGTCCAGATTCAACACCCGCCGATTCCGCCGAGCGGTATTCACCCCTGCACGCTCAACACGTGGAGGCGGGAGCCAGCTTCACCGACTTCGCGGGCTGGCAGATGCCCGTGCGCTACAGCTCCGATCTTGCCGAGCATCACGCGGTGCGCACTGCCGCCGGACTCTTCGATCTCTCGCACATGGCCGAGATTCTGATTCTTGGTCCCGAAGCCGCAGATGCTCTCGACTATGCGCTCGCCGGCAAGATCTCTGCCGTCGCCATTGGCCAGGCGAAATACAGCCTCCTTCTGGCTCGAGACGGCGGGATCGTCGATGATCTCGTCGTCTACCGCACGGGCGAGGACCGCTTTCTGATTGTCGCGAACGCATCCAATCGTGCCGTAGTCGCGGAGCAACTCCTCGAGCGGTGTTCGCCCTTCGATTGCCAGGTCTTCGACGAGAGCGACGATATTGCCCTGATCGCGGTACAGGGTCCCAAGGCGTACGAGATCCTGAGCCAGGTTCCCGGCGTTCAGGTCGACGGCCTCGCGGACCTCAAGTACTACTGGTCAACGCCCGGAACCTACAAGCCGGTACCCGGCGAGCGTGAACAGCACGAGTTGCTCGTTGCCCGCACCGGCTACACGGGCGAGGACGGCTTTGAGCTCTACGTGGCACCGGATGCCGCTCCCGTGCTCTGGGACGCGATCATGGAGACCGGCGCTGGATCGGGGCTCGTCCCGGCTGGCCTGGCCAGCCGCGACACGCTTCGGCTCGAGGCGGGCATGCCGTTGTACGGCCACGAACTCGGGCTCACGACGTTCCCCGTGCAGGCGGGTCTCGGCCGTGTAGTCAACCTGAAGAAAGACGGAGATTTCGTCGGACGCGCCGCCGTCGAGGCCGGCGCCCCAGAGGGGTCGCGCGTCCTCGCCGGACTCGTCTCTGAAGGCAAGCGTGCCGGTCGTGCCGAGTACCGCGTGTTTGATGGCGACACAGAAGTCGGCATCGTCACATCCGGCGCCCTCTCGCCGACCCTCGGGTACCCCATTGCGATGGCCTATGTGGATCCCGCCTCAGCGAGCGAGGGCGCCTCCCTGTTTATTGATGTCCGCGGAACGCGCGTGTCCGCATCCGTTGTCCCACTGCCCTTCTACAAGAGAGAGACCTGAAGTCATGAGCGAGCCGACAGAGCGCAAGTACACGAAAGAACACGAGTGGATCGACGTCGAGGGTGATATCGCCACCGTCGGCATCACGGCTTACGCGGCCGACAAGCTCGGTGATGTCGTCTTCGTCGACCTGCCGACCGTGGGGTCAACCGTTGCGGAAGGACGCGTGGTCGGCGAGATTGAGTCGACCAAGTCAGTCGGCGAGCTGTTTGCTCCGGTCAACGGCACTGTCCTCGAGATCAACGACGCCGTGGTCGCGACGCCCGAGCTTGTGAACAGCGATCCTTTCGGCGATGGGTGGCTCATCAAGGTCACCTTCACCGAGTTGCCTGCGTTGCTCACCTACGCCGAGTACAGCGCGTTGGTGGGCGAGTAGTGGGCAACGAACCACGCGCTGATCGTTTTCAGGATCGCCACATTGGCACGGCCTCCGTTGCCCAGCTCGAAATGCTGTCCGCCGTCGGCTACGAAATCGTCGGTGAACTGGTTCTCGCGGCAGTCCCCAAGTCCATCCACGTAAATACCCTTGCTGACTCGTCGATTCCGGCCGCGGCAACGGAGCGCGAGGCGCTCGCCGAGTTGCGCCTCTTTGCAGGCCGCAACACTGTGAACCAGTCGATGATCGGCCTCGGCTACTACGACACCATCACGCCCGCCGTCATCAAGCGCAACGTGCTCGAGAACCCCAGCTGGTACACGTCCTACACGCCGTACCAGCCGGAGATCAGCCAGGGTCGGCTCGAGGCCCTCATCAACTTCCAGACGATGGTCGAAGAGCTGACCGGTCTCGACATCGCCAATGCCTCAATGCTGGATGAGGGAACCGCCGTCGTCGAAGCGATGCTGCTTGCGCGTCGTTCATCCAAGTCGGCGTCGAACGTGTTCCTGGTCGACGCGGATGCTTTCCCCCAAACGAAGGCGCTTCTCGCCAATCGCGCGGCCGCCGTCGGCATCGAACTGCACGAGACCGCGTACGATCTGGATCCCGCGGACGTTCCGGAACTCGACGTCTTCGGCGCACTCGTTCAGTACCCCGGCGCGTCCGGTCGGGTGTGGGACCCATCCGCGGTTCTCGCGGCGGTGAAGGCACAGGGCGGCATCGCGGTCGTCGCAGCCGACCTGCTCGCCCTGACACTGATCAAGTCGCCCGGCGAGCTGGGCGCCGATGTCGCGGTCGGCACCACCCAGCGCTTCGGAGTCCCGATGGGGTTCGGTGGTCCGCACGCCGGCTACATGGCCGTGCGCAACGGCCTCGAGCGCCAGCTACCGGGGCGTCTCGTTGGCGTCTCACAGGATGCCGCCGGACATCCCGCCTACCGCCTCAGTCTGCAGGTGCGCGAGCAGCACATCCGTCGCGAGAAGGCGACGTCCAACATCTGCACCGCCCAGGTTCTGCTGTCGGTCATGGCGTCGATGTACGCGGTCTATCACGGGCCGGGCGGGCTCAAACGAATCGCGAATAGTGTGCACCGCGCCGCGGTGAATTCCGCGGCGCGACTGCGGGCATCGCAGGTCGAGGTGCTTTCCGATGCCTTCTTCGACACCATTGTGGTGAGGGTGCCAGGTCGTGCCGCCGAGATCCTTGCGGCCGCGCACGATGCGGGTGTCCTCTACGGCCTCGTCGATGCGGACACACTGCGTTTGAGCTTCGACGAAGTTGTAGCCTCCGATGCCGCGCTCATTGACAAGGTTCTTGCGCCTTTGGGCGTCGAGCCCGTCGCCGGTCATGAGGTGGGAAACTGGCGGCCCGCGCCATCCGTCCCCGCAGAACTGGTGCGCACCTCCGACTACCTCACTCACCCCGTCTTCAACACGCACCACTCCGAGACCGGAATGATGCGGTACCTCAAGTACCTCGCCGACAAGGACTACGCGCTCGACCGCGGCATGATCCCGCTCGGATCGTGCACCATGAAGCTCAACGCAGCTACCGAGATGGAGCCCGTTACCTGGCCCGAGTTCGCAGGTCTCCATCCATTCGCCCCGGAGTCGGACGTTCTCGGCTATCTCGACCTCATCGAACAGCTGCAGAGCTGGCTAGCCGAGGTGACCGGATACGACGAGGTCTCGCTGCAGCCGAACGCCGGTAGCCAGGGCGAGCTCGCGGGACTGCTCGCCATCCGTGGCTACCATCACTCCCGCGGTGACCTGCACCGCACGACCTGCCTGATCCCGGCATCCGCTCATGGCACCAATGCCGCGAGCGCGGTGCTCGCAGGGATGAAGGTTGTCGTCGTGGCGACCAACGAGCTGGGCAACGTCGATCTCGACGACCTTCGCGCGAAGATCGCCGAGCACGCCGATGAACTAGCCGCGCTGATGATCACCTACCCGTCGACGCACGGCGTCTACGAGCATGAGGTTCGCGACATCACCGACGCTGTGCACGCCGCAGGTGGTCAGGTGTACGTCGACGGTGCCAACCTCAATGCTCTTCTCGGCTACGCCAGGTTCGGTGACTTCGGGGGAGACGTCTCGCACCTCAACCTGCACAAGACGTTCTGCATCCCCCACGGCGGCGGCGGACCCGGTGTCGGACCTGTGGCGGCCAAGGCTCACCTCGCGCCGTTCCTTCCCGGGCATCCGCTGGCTCAGCGCGACACGATCGGTCACCGCGGCGACGCGGCCCTTCCCGAACATCGCAATATCGTCAGCGCCGCTCCATACGGGAGCCCGAGCATCCTGCCGATCAGCTGGGCCTACGTGCGGATGATGGGAGCGGAGGGACTCAAGGCGGCAACGGGCGCGGCCGTGCTGGCCGCCAACTATGTGGCCGCCAAGCTTCGCGACCACTACCCTGTCTTGTACTCGGGCGACAACGGACTGGTTGCGCACGAGTGCATCCTTGACCTGCGGCCCCTGACCGCGGCCACCGGTATCACCGTCGATGATGTCGCCAAGCGCCTCATCGACTACGGGTTCCACGCACCCACCATGTCGTTCCCGGTCGCGGGCACACTCATGGTGGAGCCGACCGAGAGCGAGGACCTCGTCGAGATCGATCGGTTCATCGCCGCCATGATCGCGATCAAATCGGAGGCAGATGCGGTGGCCGCCGGTCGCTGGCCCGCCGAGGACAACCCGCTCGTGCACGCACCACATACGGCCCAGGCCGTCATTGTGGGCGAGTGGGAGCACGCCTACTCGCGCGAGGACGCGGTCTATCCGATCAAATCTCTCATCCGAGGAAAGTACTGGCCGCCAGTTCGCCGAATCGACCAGGCGTATGGCGACCGCAACCTCGTCTGCGCCTGCCCGCCGATCGAGGCGTTCGCGTAACTGGTCAGCCTTCCTTGAGGGGCGTCAATCGGTTCCAAAGCGCACTCCGGAACGCACGATTGACGCCCCGACGGAAGAAGAGTAAGTTGTTCCCTCGTGTCTCTCTCGCCCGCCTCCTCTAGCGCCCGTCGTGGCGCTTTTTGGCGCGCAATCGCAATGCAGAGCCCAGTTCTTGTGGGGCAGTCGTAACCCGTCAGGGTATCGACCTTCCCGCCAGTTTCTGTTCGTTTCTGTAATGCATTGAGGTGAGAAAGATGAACGACGTCCGATGGAGCGATTCTGAGCTCCGCAAATACATCGACGATGAGGCAAATCTGGGTTGGTTCTCCGATGCGTCTGATCGTGAAGCCGAGCGAGTGGCATTCCGTCGCGAGGTGCGGGTCGTGCTCGTACCCGTAGTTCAGGGCGCAATGTTGAAGACAATCGGGGTTGTGACGAACCCCGAAGGCTTGACGCTCGTATGCGCCGATCTCGTCGACGACCTTCGTTATCGTGCCGCGGTCCGACGCTGGGTCCTGATCTGCGACGAGCCTTGGGCGTATCTCGCGTCGTGGCTCGGCACTGAGATCGAGAAGGCCTACAAGGCGACGGCGGGGAAAAAGCGCCCGAGCGACAAGGTCCTGAAGGACATCGAGCGCGCCAACCAGTAACCACACTCTGGGCGGCGGGAGAAACTAGCTGCAGTTTCTCCCGCCAACGGCTACAACAGGCCGGGAAACGCGGCCTTTGCCCACGAGTAACCGACGAAGGTCGCGGCATCGATGAGGAAGTGTGCGACGACAAAGGGGAGCAGACGCCCGTAGCGCGTGTACAGCCATCCGAAGATCACGCCCATGAGAAAGTTGCCCACAAATCCGCCGTAGCCCTGGTACAGGTGGTAGCTGCCCCGAAAAGCCGCCGTCGACAGGATGATTGTCCACTTGCTCCAGCCCAGCTCGCGCAGGCGGGCGTACAGGTAGCCGATGACGATGAACTCCTCCTGTAATGCCGCACGCAGCGCCGACAGGAGAAGAATTGGGATGGCCCACCAGTAGCCAGGAATGCCGTCGGTGGAGATGCTGACCGCCAAGTGCAGCGCGCGCGCGCCAAGGTAAACACCGATACCTCCCGCGCCAATCACGACAGCGAGTGTCGCACCGAGTCCCACATCCTGCCACGGCTTTCGAAAGTCGACCCCGAGGCGTGCAAGGTGTGGTGAAACGGCCTGCCAGAGGATGTATATGACGAGTGCGACCGGCACAAGGTCGAAGGCAATCCCCAGGAATTGGTAGAGAAAGTCGAAGACCTGGCGATCGTTCAATGAGTTGTTCAGACCGACTGACTGGTCGCTGAGCGACTTCGTGCGAGTGCTGAAATCGATCAGGTTGACAATCGCATACGCGGAGGAGACCCCGAGTGAAACACCGAGAACCAGCAGAATCTCGCCAACGAGCCTGCCCCGCGAAAGTGGTTGATCGGCCTGTAGGGGTTCGCCGCTCACCATTTCATGCTACGCCGCCGTTCGCGCGCGTATGCATCACACCATTCATGCCCCACGCTGGATTATTGCGTTTGAGGCAATCTGTCTGATCTTTTGTTGCATGGGGCGCAAAGATCACGAATACGCGTTACCAATGTGTAACGTTTCCCCATACAGTTTTGAGAAGGGTGGCACCCGTTCTAGGGTGACTCTTAATAAGCGTGGCAGAGCGCTAGGAATCGCCCTGCCATTGGCGCATCTTGCACAGGAGGAAAATTGAAGCTCAAGCGCATAGGGGTTGTCGCAGCTGTCATCGCTGCCGGCGCTCTCGCACTGTCCGGTTGCTCGGCTGGGTCGGGTGATACTTCGGAGATTGTTAAGGGCACATCCATCACGGTTGCGACCAACTCCGGGTTCACCTCGTACAACAGCCTGTCGGCCACCGGCAACTCGACGTACAACGGCAACGTCACGTACATGACCAACTCGTGGTTCAACTACTACGACGCGACCCCCAAGCTGGTGAACAACACGAAGTTCGGTACTCAGACACTGGTCAAGAAGTCACCGCTGACCATCAAGTACACGATCAACTCTGGCGTCAAGTGGTCAGACGGCACGCCTGTCACGGCCGCCGACCTCCTCCTGGACTGGGCGTCGAGCATCTCCAAGTACAACGACCCCAAGGGCGTCAACTTCACGTCGGCTTCCGCCGGCGGTGGACTTGACCTTGCCACCGCAACCCCGAAGATCTCGAGCGATGGCCAGTCGATGACCCTCGTGTACTCGAAGCCCTTCGTCGACTGGGTGAACGCGCTTCCGAGCACGATGCTTCCGGCGCACGCCACGTACAAGATCGCGTTCCCCGGCACGAAGCCGGCCGCCGCTCAGAAGGCCATTATCAAGGCGATCAGCTCAAACGACACCGCCACAATGAAGAAGCTGGCCAAGGCATGGTCGACCGGCTTCGACATGACGAGCACGCCGTCGGACAAGTCGCTCGTCCTCTCGGATGGACCGTACGTCATCTCGGCAATCGCCAAGAACGCCTCGATCAGCCTTGTTCCGAACAAGGCATACAACTGGGGCCCGCTGCCGAAGATCGGCAAGTTCACGTTCCGCGTGATCCAGGACCCGACGGCACAGGTTCAGGCGCTGCAGAACGGTGAAGTGAGCGTTGTCTACGGTCAGGCTGACGCCGACACCGGCGCCGCGCTGAAGGCGCTGACCGGTGTCACCACCACGACGACCCCGACCTCGACCTACGAGCACGTCGACCTCACGTTCGACAACGGCGGTCCGTTCGACCCCGCCACATACGGTGGAGACGCAACCAAGGCCCTCGAGGTTCGCCAGGCGTTCATGAAGACGATCCCTCGCCAGGAAATCCTCGACAAGCTGATTCACCCAATCGCACCCAACGAGAAGCTCGATGACTCGCTGACGCTGCTCCCGGGTGCTGCTGGCTACGACGCATCCGTTGCTTCCAACGGCTCGGCGGACTACGCGAACGTTGACATCGCAGGTGCAAAGGCCCTCCTCGCGAAGGCCGGCGTTACCTCGATCAATGTCAAGTTCCTCTACGGCAAGAGCAACACCCGCCGTGCACAGGAATTTGCGCTCATCCAGGCGTCGGCTGCCCAGGCAGGCATCAACGTGATCGACAACGGCAACGACGACTGGCCGAGCCTGCTCGGCAACAAGAGCTACGACGCGGTTCTCTTCGCGTGGCAGTTCTCGTCCCTTGCTGTCACCGGCGCACAGTCGCAGTTCTCGACTGGCGGTGGTAACAACCTCAACGGTTACAGCAACAAGGCAACCGATGCCGACTACCAGAAGATCCAGTCCGACTTCGACGCGGCCAACCAGGTCAAGCTGCTCGGCGATGTCGACAAGAACGGATGGACGGACGCCTACGGTGTCACGATCTTCCAGTTCCCGGACATCACGGCATGGTCGAACAACATCTCGAACGTGAAGGACGCACCTCTGTCGCCCAACGTGTTCTGGAACTTCTTCGACTGGACGATCAAGAAGGGCACTAAGTAGTCGGCGACAGCCGAACCCTTAGCTAGCTAACAAGCAGGGGTGCCGGGACCGAGCAATCGATCCCGGCACCCTCGCTTAGTCCACGGGTGAGCGTTACGCTCACTGTGGGTCGTCCTATCGAGAAAGAACGCCATGAATCAACCCCAATTTTTCGGCGTCCCCAGAGCAATGGAGCTCGGAGCATGCTGACTTTTCTTACCCGACGGGTGATCATCTCGATCCTCGTATTACTCGCCGCCTCCTTCCTGGTCTACGTCTTGTCGGCAAGCTCCGGCGACCCGCTCGCGAACTTGCGCACCTCGACCGCGCGAAACAAGGTTGAGCAGATTCACCAGAAGGAACTGCTGCTACACCTCAATGTTCCGATCCCGATCCGGTACTTCCTGTGGCTCTGGGGCGTTATTCAAGGCATCTGGGGAAACCTCGATCTCGGTACGTCGATCAACGGCCAGCCGGTTACCCAAATGCTCGCCTCGGCGGTTGGCGTCACGGTGCAGCTGTTGATCGCCAGCTTCGTGCTCGCCATCATCTTCGGCGTTCTGGTGGGCATCACCTCCGCCCTTCGCCAGTACAGCGGATACGACTACACGGTCACGTTCCTCGCGTTCCTGTTCTTCTCGCTTCCGTCGTTCTTTGTCGCGGTGATCTTGAAGGCGTACGTGGGCATTGCCTTCAACAACTTCTTACAAGACCCGACGATAGCGACGTGGTTACTCATAGGCTTGCCCCTGGTCTCGGGGGCGATCTGGCAGGGAATACTCGGCGGTGATGCCAAGAAACGATGGCTCACTTTTGGCATTGCAGCGGTGGTCACGGCGGGCGTTCTGTTCTACATCTCGGCGACTCACTGGCTCAACAACCCGAGCCTCGGAATAGGCGTTGTCCTTGTTCTGTCCGTGGGGCTCGGACTGTTGGTTGCGGCCCTCAGCACGGGCATCGAGAACAGGCGCTCCGTGTACACAGCCCTGTCGGTCGCCGTTCTCGGGGCGATCCTGTACTACCCACTCGTCGGACCGGGTGGGCTCACGCACGCTGTGCTGTTCAACGTATGGGGCGTGCTCGGCCTTGGTTTAGTGGCAATTGGGGTCGGTGTGCTTATCGGGTACTTATTCGGCGGACCAGACCGCTGGCTGTCGGCTCGCACCGGTGGAATCACCGCGCTGCTCTCCTCCGGGCTGCTTCTGGTCGACCGCTTTATGCAGGGTTGGCAGGCGTATTCGACGGAGATCGTCAACGGGAGACCGATCGCCACTGTTGGCTCGGCGACGCCGAACCTGTCGGACTTCAGCACCAGCTTTTGGATCCAGGGCCTCGA
>JADGOT010000151.1 GCA_017882805.1 Glaciihabitans sp.
GAAAATGAACGATTTGCCATCGGGTGCCAGTGACCGACGAAGGAACGTTGGGTGGATGGAAGATTCCGACGAGCACGTAACACAGCCCTGCCAACATCGCTGACAGACCCGCCCAACGAAGGAGATTGGAGGTCGTTATCTTCGTGGTGGCGCGAGCATCAACTCCCATCGGGGCTCCCAACGTCGAGGCAAAGGGAGCCACATGCCCGCTCGACCGGGCAGCGTCTAAGCGCACAGCGTGCGATCGGGTGAAACCGTACTCGCAGATCAGCGCCGCCGCCACGACCGATGGCGCCCATAACTGCCGATCGTCATTCGACCGTGCGTTGGCAAGCGGGCAATCTGTGTCGGTGGATCCGAACTTGGTTCTTGCTCTTTACGAGGAGGGCATCGCCGCCATCGAGCAGTCGGTTGGTGGTTGGTCGGCGGATCGATGGTCGCGTCGCACGTGCGGGACATGGACCGGCATCGATGTTGCTGGACATCTCCTATGCGATGTCGGCTGGTATCACTCGTGGTTGGACCGTGCCGAGGCTGGCGACGCGAGCGTTCCATTCGCCGCCGACGAAATCGATGCGCGCAACGATGCTGCGCTCGGCTCACTTGGCCTGGGCGACGGACATGAACGCCTGGAAGTGTTCGCCGCGGAGGCGAGGCGGTACGCGAGCCGTGTGGTTGCCGCGTGGGATCTGCCGTATGGGACTCCACTCGGCACGATCACCGCGGGTCTGCACGCGGGACTCGCCGCTGGCGAATGGCATCTGCACGCGTGGGATCTCTCGGCTGGGGTCCACCGGCCACGCGACGCCCGTCAGTTATTCCAAGCCGTCGGAGCGGGCATGACCGCGTCCTGGGACAACCCAAAGCGTTGGATCGGAAACGCGATGGTGCCTTTGGCGGCTCGACGAAGACCCTGGGAGCAGTTGATCAACCGGTCCGGCCGTCGACCATAAGGACCAACGCCGCCCGCGCGCCAAGGCGCTCGCCAGGCGTACATATCTGCCGATCGGGCGTTCGCCGCGACGACCGCGATCGGGCAGTCTTTACTCGTGGATCCAGCCCCGGGTGCAACGCCTCGCAGCGACCTATGACGTTCTTGCCGATACCTTTGCGCATCGAGACCGAGCGGCTCATCTTGACACCGCCGCAACCGTGCGACGCGGAGTGGTTCACCGAGTTGCTCAACGCTCGGAGAGCGGACACGTTCACTGTTGCGGAGGTGCTCGAGCGTATCGACGTCATGACGAAGACGACCGAGACCACGGGCATCGGGGCGCTGGTGCTCCGCAAGCGGCCCGATGGCGAAGCGTTGGGATACACCGCAATCGTCGTTGGGCGTGGCTCGCTTGATGAGCCGGAGCTTGCGTATGAGCTGCTGCGTCGGGCGCACGGGTACGGGTACGCGACCGAAGCCGCTCGGGCGCTGCTCGACGCCGCATTCGATACAGGCCGACGTCGAATCTGGTCGACCATTGGGTCCTGGAATGCACCGTCCCTTCGGGTGGCGGCGAAGCTGGGCTTCCGCCGCGACCACTGCACAACGGAAGTCGTTGGGGACGTGGTCTGGATGGTCTGCGACCGCTGACCGACGCGCCCGTAACTGCCGATCGGTACTCGCTCGGCACCACGAGCGCGCGCCGTTGTTTAACTGCGCAAGCGCCGTTCGAGTTGTGCTGCCACCTCTCGGTATCTGCTCACTGGGATCAGGTGCACACCGTCGAACGCGCCGGAGTCCTTGATGTCCGAGACGAGGGCACACGCAAGGTCGACACCTGCTCCCGGATCTTGTTCGATCGCGCTTATCAAGCTGTCGGGAACTGCGAGCTGCGCGATGTCCGCACCGATCTTGCGTGCCATCGCGACGCTTGGAACGACCATCACCCCCGCGTAGACCGGACCGTTGAACTCGATCGTCTCGCGCCACCGCAGTAGCTCCTCAAGGGAAAAACGAACCTGCGCGAAGAGGAAGTCCGCGTCATGCTTCCACGCAGGCAACGGGCCCTGCCCCGCAGTGACGCCAACGCGGAACGGATGCGTCGGTCCGACCTCGGACGAAGAGAACGATCGCAGTTGCTCGATCATCGAGCGCACCGTGAGCTGGCCAGTGCGACCGCCAGAGGATGGACGGTCGCCGTAGACGAACAGGAACTGGTCGACTCCGTAGGCCGCGGCTGTCAGGAGATCACGGCGGAACCCGAGAAGGTTCCGATCGCGAGCGTTCAAACATGCGATCGAGCGACCCCCCATGCGCTCCACCTCATGAGCGACCGCGATGCTCGACACCGTCGCGCGACCGATGTGATTGTCGGGGATCAAGAACGAAGACGCGACCTCGCTCAACACTCCGATCTGATGGCGCACGTGCATCAGATCCGGACGCGTCGGCGGCTCGATCTCACACACGATCTCGAACCGACCACTCACCCGACCCATGACCGCAGAGCCTACGCACCCACCGCGAAGCGAGACCTCTGGCGAGTACATGACTGCCGATCGGCGCTCGCCGTGACGACCACGATCATGCATTATGCGTGTGTGTCGGCTGCCCCGGGTGTTCACACGGCATGGCGGTGCATTGGACTGTTTGTTGGGCGGCTGCCCGTCGTCCGGGTGCGAACGAAGCTGGTAGTTGCAGTTGCGTTTCTGGTCCTCGCGGGGTGCGGTAGCGCCTCAGATCGTGTGACGACAGCCCCGAAAGCCGAACCCGCGACCTCCTCGCTTGCCACGACTACTAGCGACTCACCGTCCCCGAACGTTGACGGCTTGCGAGCGGCCGCCATCCACTACGCGGAGACGTATTTGGCGTCAGACCTCGGCGCAACACTGCGCACTCACGACCCAGGATGCATGGGGACGCTCACGACTTCACCCGGCACCGATCCGGCGCCACCCAGCGACAAGGACTGGGCCACGCTTACTCCGTCCCTGAACGCTGCGCTGCAACATGATCTCGGAGTCCCACCCGCCTCGGTCAAGGTGACGGGGGTTCGGGTGCGAAACGCAACGCCTACGACCGGCGAAGCCGAGGTTGAGTACAACCAGCCGATCACCGTTACCGGCGACGACAACTGGGTGAGATACGCGTTGGAAGGTGGCCAATGGAAGGACGACTGCAAGGCGCCCATCGGGAACGGTTCCCGGACACCGGGGATGTCTGGTGTGCAGGGACCGGGACTTAGCCCGGCGCCATAACTGCCGTTCCGCGTGGAACGAAGCAATCGGGCCGAAGGGCAGTCACTCGTCGTCGCGAGCCACGTTCAGTGTCATCGAGATGTCGTCGAGCGACTGGCCGTCGACACGGAAACGATCAGGTGTCCGCCCGAGAATCTGGAAGCCGTGACGGGCGTAGAGCGCCTGTGCCCCAGGGTTGTCGGAGAACACGCCCAGATCGATCCAGTCGATGGTCGGTTGCTTTCGCGCCCACTCGATTCCTGTCTCCAGGAGCAAGGTGCCGC
>JADGOT010000152.1 GCA_017882805.1 Glaciihabitans sp.
ACATGACTCGCGTACTCGTGACGGGTGTTGGAGGCCCCGCCGGAGTAGCAGTGCTTCGTTCCCTGGTGAAGCGATCTGATGTTGAGGTGTTCGCCGGCGACATGGACGGCTGGGCCAGCGGGCTCTATCTCGTTCCCGCCGAGCGGCGACGCATTCTGAAGCCAGGACTCAGTCCCGACTTCGTGGACAGCATCCGTCAGCTGTGCGTGGACGATTCGATCGACGTCGTGGTCTCAACCGTCGATGTTGAGTTGCCGCCACTCGCTGCCCGCCGGGACGACCTCGGGGGAGCCGTGCTTGCAGCCCCCTCCGCGGCGACCCTCGACGTGACCCTCGACAAGTGGGAGCTCGCGCAGCGCTGTGCGCCACTTCTTAGGGTTCCCGTCACTCGTCTGTTGAACGCCGACGGCATCGGACTGCGCTGGACTTTCCCCGTGATCGTCAAGCCGCGTCGTGGGGCCGGTTCCCGCGGAGTGCGACTCGTGCCGGATCGCGCAACTCTGACGGCAATGGCACCCGACGAGGCGCTCATCATCCAGGAGCACCTGCCCGGCGACGAGTACTCGGTCGATGTGCTTGCCGACGCCAAGGGCAACGTGGTCGCGGCCGTCCCTCGAACGCGCACCCGCGTTGACTCTGGAGTCTCGATCGCCGGCCGGACGATACACGACACCGGGCTTGAGCAAACTGCCGCCGCGGTTGCACGTGCCATCGGACTACGCGGAGTAGCCAACGTGCAGCTCCGTCGCGACAGCGACGGCGTTCCGGCTCTGCTCGAGGTCAACCCGCGATTCCCCGGCGCCCTGCCCTTGACCATCGCAGCGGGCGTCGACATGCCGTCGCTTGCGCTGGACCTCGCGCTCGGTCGCGATATCCCGAGCACGCTCGACTTTGACGACCTGGCCAACGTTCGCTATCTCGAGGATGTCTTTGTCTCGCCCGACGAAATTCTCGTCTCTGAGAACGCCGCCCACCAGGAGAGCCCGGGTGACGAATGACGACCACGCTGGGCACGCTCCTGCGGGGCGACTATCACGTGCATTCGACCTTCTCGGATGACGCGCGAAGTACTGTTTCCGAGAACCTCGCCGCCGCGTCCGCCGCGGGTCTGACGGAGATCCGGCTCGTTGATCACGTGCGCCAGTCGTCGACCTGGGTCGCCGACTTCCTGACCACCGTGTCGGCGGCGCCGATCTACTCCGACCTCAAAGTTCTGACGGGCGTCGAGGCCAAGATCCTGAACGCTCGTGGCGAGCTCGATCTACCGCCCGACCTGGTCGTTGGTCCGGGAGGCGTGGGTGCAATCCTCATCGCCGACCACCAGTTCCCAGGTCCCGATGGCGCGTGGACGCCCGATGAAACGAAGGCGAAGCTTAGCGCCGGCCTCAGCGTTTCCGACGCGCTCGACCTGCTCATCGGTGCGACGGTCGCTGCGATGGAATCCGTCGAGTGGGGCCAGCTCGCGCACTGCTTCTCAATCCTGCCGAAGATCGGGCTCGCCGAGAGTGATCTGACCGATGAGCACCTTGCCATTTGGGCCGGCGCCGCTGCGACCACGGGAACTCTGATCGAGGTCAACGAGAAGTGGGGATGCCCTGAGCCGCGATCGCTGCGCGCTGCGCTCGATGCGGGAGCAGTCCTCGTTGCGTCCACCGACAGCCACGTTGCGACCGAGGTCGGGCACTATTCGCGAGTCTCGGGCATCCTGAGCGCCGCAGACGCACTGACGAGTGCGGGGCAGTCATGACCTTCGACTGGGGAATCTTCGGCTACAACACCCTCGTAGTGGTGTTGCTGCTTTTGGTCGCAACGGGGGCCGTGCCTGTGCTTGCGGGCGCATTTTCGTTCATCGCTATTCCATTTCACGCTTTCAAGAACCACTACCGCAAGGCGGCACCGTACCTGCCACGAGTCGCGATCGTCGTGCCAGCTTGGAACGAGGCTGCCGTTATTGGCAGGACCATCGACCGGCTCATTTCGCTCGAATATCCGCCCGAGAACCTCCGCGTTTTCGTGGTCGACGACGCCAGCACCGACAACACTCCGGACGTCGTTCTGGCCAAGGCTGCGCTCTACCCGGGACAGGTCTTCCATCTGCGCCGCGACAAGGGCGGCGAGGGCAAGGCGCACACGCTCAACTACGGCATCCGAGTGATTCTTCAGGACGACTGGATGGAGGCGCTCCTGATCATGGACGCCGACGTGGTCTACCTGCCCGAGGCACTGCGCAAGATGACGCGTCACCTTGCCGACCCGAAGGTGGGCGCGGTATCCGCCTACATTCGGGAGGGTTCCGCCGACAAGAACTATCTGACGAGGTACATCGGGATCGAGTACATCCTGTCCCAGCCCGCTGGTCGCCGGGCCCAGAACGTACTCGGTGCCCAGGCCTGCCTGGCGGGCGGTGCGCAACTCCACACTCGCGAGAACCTACTCGCCCTCGGTGGTCAGATCGACACATCCTCTCTGGCCGAGGACACCATCACTACTTTCGAGACCCAGATACGCGGACGCGAGGTCGTGTTCGAGCCGCTCGCGATAGTTCATGCGGAGGAGCCGGGGCTGATCGCCGCACTCTGGAAGCAACGTCTCCGGTGGGCACGAGGCAACATCTCGGTCACCGCGAAGTACCGCAAGATTTGGTTCCGCCGCTCCAAGGTGCACAACCTCGGCAGCTGGTCGTTTGGGATTGTCTGGTTCAGCCTCTGGCTGCTTCCGGTCGCAATGATCACGTCATCGATCGGACTGCTCGGACTCCTGTTGCTGCACAGTCAATTCGCGCTCGCCGTGTTTCGCGCCCTCTGGATCATCGCGGCCGTATCGTTCACATTCACGCTCGCCCTCGCGGCGCAGCTCGACCGCAAGTTGAGCGCCAACGCGTGGCGCGAGCTACTGACGTTCCCCGGCATTATTTCGATGATCGTGATGCTTACCGCGTTCTTCCCCAAGCTCACCGAGGTCGACATCCCGGCTCTGTTCGGCTGGCACCTCACTTCCGCGGGACTCTTTGAGCTCACGATCGCCATCTACATCTGGATCCCGTTCTCCATGGTCGGCGCGTGGCTGGCGCGAGCGGTCGAGCCAACCTGGATCGGCAAATTCCTCAGCCCGCTCCTGATCTATCTGGTCGGCTACGGCTCGTTGTTGTGCGCGATCACCTTCGACTCGTACATCAAGGAGCTTCGCCACGCCGACTCGAAGTGGGACAAAACCGAAAAGACAGGGAGGGTGGTCGGATGAGTGACGTCGATCCACGGCACCCGAGTGCCGAATTGATCCAGCGCGAGCTCGACCGCGACCGCAAGCACGAGTGGGTGCTCGTGCCTAAAGCGTTCATCGCACTTGCCGTTGTTGCCGTGCTCGTCGTGATCCGACAGTTGTTCTTCGTATGACCGCGCTCGTGGGCAACCCCGTTCGCGTACTCGTTGTCGAGGACAGCGACGACCAGAGAGATCTCCTGCGCGCCTACTTCGAGAAGGCCGGGTGTGCTGTGGTGACGGTCAAGAACGCCGAGGAGGCCATCCCGGCGTACGACGAGACCGAGCCGGAACTCGCCGTCATAGATCTGGTGCTTCCCGGTATGGACGGGTGGGCGCTGGTCGAGAAGCTCCGCGTGGATGTCCCCGCCTGCGCTATCGCGATCACTTCCGTTCTCGATGTGCGCAAGTATCCGGCGGCGCAGGCGATCCTGCCCAAGCCATTCACCCGAGCCCAAATCTTGCAGGTACTAGAGGACTGTGTTCCGAGGTGGAAAGCACTGTGACCTCCACCGTAGTGATCGCGGACGACGACGCG